>CAZAMW010000144.1:0-4380 GCA_964486265.1 uncultured Nitrosopumilales archaeon
CGAGGAGGTCGGCGCAAAGGATGTCATGGACCTCTACGTTGAGATACCGGATAGGTTGCGTTTCAAGAGGAAGCTGAAACTCCCGCAGCCGATCTTGAGCGAGTACGAGCTAAAGCGCCACGTCGGAGGTCTGCTCGACAAGAACAAGAACATCAAGCAGTACCTGAGCTTCCTCGGTGCCGGCTGCGCCGAGCACTTCATTCCTGCGGTCTGCGACGAGATAAACGGCCGCGGCGAATTCCTGACCGCGTACGTGGGTGAGCCCTACGCCGACCATGGCAAGTGGCAGGCGCTCTTCGAGTACTGCAGCCTGATGGGCGAGCTGCTCGACATGGACGTGCTGAGCTGCCCCCTCTATGACGGAGCCCAGGCCGCCGCCACATCGATCCGGATGGCGTCGCGCATCACGGGAAGGAAGGAGGTCGTAGTCCAGAAGCAGCTCAACCCAGAGGTCAAGCTGGTTCTCAGGAACTACCTGAAGCCCGACATCTCAATCAGGGAGGTCGGCTTCGACGGAAAGACCGGGCTGACCGACCTCACCGACCTGAGGTCGAAGGTCTCCTCAAGGACCGCGGCCGTTCTCATCGAGAACCCCTCCTACCTTGGCGTCCTGGAGACGCAGGCGGAGGAGATAGGCAAGATAGCCAGGGAACGCAGGGCGGAGTTCATCGTCTACACAGACCCGATCTCGCTCGGGGTAATGGCGCCACCGTCGCAGTACGGCGCGACCATCGCCTGCGGGGACTTCCATCCGCTGGGAATACCGGTGGTGGCCGGAGGCGGCCAGGGGGGCTTCATCGCCACCCACGACGACATGACCTACATCAGCGAGTTCAAGGACCTGATGTTCGGTATCACGAACACGACAACCCCTGGGGAGTATGGCTTCGGCGAAGTCCTGTTCGACAGGACGTCCTACGGCTCCCGCGAGAAGGGCAAGGAGTTCACCGGGACCAGCACCGGGATATGGGCGATAACCGCGGCGGTTTATCTTTCGCTGATGGGTCCCAAGGGGATGGAGGAGACGGGCAAGACCGTCATGCAGATGTCGCAGTATGCGGCGAAGCAGCTGGCGGGGATAAGGGGCGTGAAGCTCGAGTTTCCGAGGACGCCCTTCTTCAAGGAGTTCGTCGTGAACTTCGACGGGACCTGGGCGAAGACGGTCGAGAAGGTCAACAAGGCCCTCCTCGCAAGGGGCATCATAGGCGGGAAGGACCTCTCGAAGGAGCTGCCCGAGCTCGGACAGAGCAGCCTCTACTGCGTCACAGAGGTCCGGACGGCCGACGACATCCATCGCTTGGTCCAGGCGATCAAGGAGGTTGCCTAGAGATGCCCAGAGACCCGGATACGCTGCTGAGAAAGTTCCATGAGGCGAGATGGGACGAACAGATCATCTTCGAGATGAGCGTGCCCGGAGAGAGGGGGATTCTGGTCAACGAGGCTGACCCGAAGATAAGGAAGGCGGTCGGCAACGCCGCATCCAGCATCCCGAACGGGCTCCGCAGGAAGAGTGCACCGAAGCTCCCCGAGGTCAACCAGATGCGCGTCCTGCGCCACTTCATGCATCTCTCCCAGGAGACGATGGGCACGGACGTCACTATAGACATCAGCCAGGGGACCTGCACCATGAAGTACAGCCCAAAGGTCCAGGAACACATGGCGGGCAGGCACCCGGGAATCCGCGAGATACACCCTCTGCAGCCAGCCGAGACCGTCCAGGGCCTCCTGGAGATAATCTACAGCCTCGAACAGTTCCTGAAGGAGATATCGGGCATGGACCGGTTCTCGTTCCAGCCCGCAGGAGGCGCGCAGGCGGCATACACGGCGTCGTCGATAATCAGGGCGTACCACGCCTCCCGCAAGGACTTCGAACGGACCGAGACCATCACGACCATGTTCTCTCATCCCTGCGATGCCGCAGGTCCTTCAACAGCGGGCTTCAACGTCATCACCATCATGCCCGACAAGGGAGGCTACGCCGACATTGACGCGTTCAAGGCGGCGCTCTCCAAACGCACAGCGGCAATCTTCATCACTAACCCGGAGGACACCGGCATCTACAACCCGCGAATCGACGAGTTCGTCAAGTCTGCGCACGACGTCGGGGCCCTCTGCTACTACGACCAGGCCAACGCGAACGGGATGCTCGGGATAACGAGGGCCAGGGACGCGGGGTTCGACCTCTGCCACTTCAACCTCCACAAGACCTTCTCCGTCCCGCACGGGAGTATGGGCGGGGCGGTCGGTGCCCTCGGATGCGCCGGATACCTCGCCAAGTACCTTCCCGTTCCTCAGGTCAAGTACGACAAGAAGAAGGGCTACTACTACGACTACGGCACCAAGGACAGCATCGGCAAGGTGAGGTCGTTCATGGGCAACACGCAGAGCCTCGTGAAATCATACTCGTGGATCATGCAGCACGGAGCAGAGGGGCTGCACGAGACCGCCGTCTGTTCCGTCCTCAACAACAACTACATGATGAAGTTGCTGAGCGAGGTACCCGGCGTTACCATCCACTACGCGCCCGGCAAGAGGCGTCTCGAGCAGGTCAGGTACACCTGGGAGCAGCTGAAGAAGGACACGGGCGTGGGCACGGAGGACGTTATGCGCAGGATGGCCGACTTCGGCCTCCAGCACTATTGGACCAGCCACCATCCCTGGGTGCTCCCGGAACCCTTCACTCTGGAGCCATGCGAGTCCTACTCCAAGGACGACATCGACGAGTACGTCGCAGTCCTGCGTCAGATATCGAAGGAAGCGTACGAGAACCCCGAGTTCGTGAAGAACTCGCCTTACAACCAGGTCGTCCACAGAGTCCCCAACCCGAGCATAAACGAGCCGGAGAGAATCGCAGTGACCTGGAGGCAGTACCTGAAGAAGGGGCTGAACAAGAAGCCGTCTTCAAAGCTCCAGAGCAAGCGGGTTCGTTCGTAGTCGGAGTACTTGCCCTCGCAGAGAAAGCGCAGCACTGGTGAGCCCACGAGGAGGAGGAAGCTCGGCGTCCTCGTGAACCCAGTAGCTGGTATGGGAGGCCGCGTCGGACTCAAGGGCACCGACGGCGAAGTCACGAGGGAAGCGCTCAGACTTGGCGCCGAGCCGGAGTCTCCCCGCAGGGCCTTCGAAGCGCTCAGGGTGCTCGCCCAGATGAAGGACGAGATCGAGGTCATCTCTTTCCCTGGAGAGATGGGCGAAGACATCCTAAGGGACGCCGGATTTCGCCCTGAGGTCATCGGCACGATAAGGCCCGGGCAGACCAGCTCGGCGGACACCGAGAGCGCGGCGAAAGAGATGGTGAAGCTCGGAGTGGACCTACTACTCTTCGCCGGCGGGGATGGAACTGCGCGCGACATCTACAGGGTGGTGGGGCGGGACGTCACGGTCCTTGGTGTGCCCACCGGAGTCAAGATGCACTCGGCGGTTTTTGCCATCACCCCGAGAGTCGCCGGAGACGTCGCCATGAGGTTCCTGCGGAGTCCGACGGACAACACCACCGAAGGCGAGGTCATGGACATCGATGAGGTTTCGTTCAGGAAGGGCGTCCTGAACGCACGCCTCTACGGCTACATGCGTGTCCCTCGCGAAAGCCAGCACCTGCAGAACGCCAAGTCGGGCGGGACGCGCACGGAGAAACAGGTGGTCCAGGGGATCGCGACCGAGCTCTTCCGCACCATGGACAAGGCCTGCCTTTACATCTTCGGTCCCGGAACGACCACCAGGGACGTCCTCGCTCAGCTCCACTTGGAGAAGACGCTTCTTGGTGTCGATGTGGTGGTCGGCGGCAGGGTCGTAGCGAGGGACGTCAACGAGAAGCAGCTGAGCCTCCTGTTGGGGCGCGGCGAGCAAGCGAAGATAATCGTCACGCCGATCGGAGGGCAGGGATACATCTTCGGGAGGGGCAACCAGCAGCTGAGTGGGGAGATAGTGGGGAGGGTCGGTAAGGAGAACATAATCGTCGTCGCGAGCAAGGAGAAGCTCGCATCGCTGAACGGGAGACCTCTTCTCGTCGACACCGGCGACGACCTGGTCGACAGGTCTCTCGAAGGCTACGTCCGGGTAATCGTAGGCTTCGGTGAGTACGTGATGTGCAAGGTGGAAAGCTAAGCTCGGTTACCTCGATGTCAGAGAACAACCGACAATCCGAGCCGAGAAGTCCTGAGACACGGCAAATTTTAAAATGAGCCGCTGCATTCATTCAAAGTTGCACTTCCCTGCCGGTAACAGCTACGAGGACACGATGCGGATGCTCGAGTCATTCAAGGCAAAATCTGCCGGTCCAGATAAGCAGTTGACCGGCAGCTATCATCTCACGGGACTCACCCAGGCCCACAAGATAGCCCGGGCAGGACTCCTTCAGTTCATGGAGTCCAACTCCTTCTTCCG
>CAZAMW010000145.1:0-4365 GCA_964486265.1 uncultured Nitrosopumilales archaeon
GACCGGGGGACAATTTATCGCATAGTCCTTTACTAAAGCATATATATCATTCATGTTCCTCAAGAACATTAGATCTCGCGAACGCGAGGAAACGCGAAATGGCACAAAAGACCTTCCTGAGGGAGGCCACCGGCCTCGTTCGTGATTTTAGTACGATTGACGCCCTTCTCTTCGCAATCGGCGCAATAATCGGTCCGTTCTGGGTCGTAGGCTTCAGCTCGGAGTGGTATCTTTTCCCGGGTGTAAACATCCCGGCGTCTCTCATCATAGTCTCGTTCCTTGGTCTGGCGAATGGAGTCTACTACATATTGATCACCTCCGTGATTCCGAGAAGCGCCGGCGGCAGCTATGGCGCGCTCAGCAGAGCCGTCCATCCTCTGCTCGGCATGGTCATGAGTCTCATATTCTCAGCCGGTCTTCTGCTTAATATCGGCTTCATCGCCGACATCACATTCTCGGTCGGAATCGCGTCGCCGCTCACCTCCTATGCTACGGTTACCGGCAACGCCGGTCTCGCCTCCCTTGCGACGACCCTAGCTACCCCTACAGTCGTTTTCGGTATAGGAACGGTCTTCATCATACTGATCGCGCTTATAGCGGCGGCCGGTACGAGAACGATAATCCTCGCCAACAAGATCGCGTTCATAGTTGGAACGGCCGGGATTCTGGCTCTGATTGGAATACTGGTTACGACGACGACAGCTCACTTTCAGACGGTCGTGAACGGGTTCGCAGGTTCGAATGTCTATCAGAACATCACCGACACCGCGCCCTCAGTTGGGATGAAGATTCCTTCGAGCTGGCTGGAACCAACCATCCTCTCGCTGCCCGTCTCGTTCTTCATCATCCTCGGCTATGCGTTTAACACGTACTACGCTGGCGAGATCAGGAGGGTCACTAGGAGCATGACCATCGCCGTAGTAGGCTCGATCATCTTCGCCGGTGGCTTCTTCTCGCTGCTCGCGTGGCTGATGGAGTACAGCTTCGGCAGTAATTTCATCGTGGCCGCGAACTACCTGTTCAACGAGGCCCCGTCGAAATACCCGCTGAGCATAGCCCCGTACGTAAATTCCCTCGCTGCGCTGGTCGACAGCAACCCGCTGGTCAACATACTGATCATGGCTAACTTCGTGGCATGGGGCTACTTCCTGATAATCAACTTCATCTTCATCCCATCACGCAACTTCCTAGCCTATTCGATGGACGGGGTCTTCCCAGCAAGGCTTGGGGCGGTGAGTGACCGCTATCACAGTCCGATAGTCTCGATAGCCGTCTGCTCGCTGATAGGAATCGGCGCGCTGGCATTTCTCGTCTATCTGCCGACGGTAGGCGGCGCCATCAACGTGACATACCTGATCATCGGAGGTACGGCGCTGGACGGACTGGCCGGCATCGCGCTGGTCCTGAGGAAGAAGAGTACTTTCGAAGCGGCTCCGCCAATCGCTAAGAAGAAGGTGGCCGGCATCCCGGTCATAGCGATTCTGGGCGCGTACAGCGTGGTCTTCATCCTGTCTCTGATTGCGCTCGCTCTCTTCAACCCGGTCATAATCGGTCCGCTCGGACTGGTCACCGACGTGACCACCACGCTTGCCATCGTGGTAGCCGTCGTGTGCTACTTCGGGATGAAACAATACAACAAGCGCAGAGGTATCGACGTCAATCTGGCCTTCAAGGAGATACCTCCGGAGTAGATCCGGGGACTCTGCAATATTTAACTAGCAAACTACCAACCATCCTGCTGGAAATTGAGGAAGGTCCATGTACTGCCGGTGGGGCACGAAATGGGGGACAAAGGCGGCATCACCCTTCTGAAGGACATCGGCAAGACAATCGAGATTCCTTACCATAGCTACCTTATCGAAGACCCTGAGGCGAACATCCTTGTCGATACCAGTTCCTCCGTCAGATGGAAGGAACTCCATCCGGTGGCCTTGTCCAAGGTCTGGCCGGTCCACATGAAGGTGAGCGAGCGTCCGAACAAGGTGCTGGAGCGCATCGGTTTCTCCCCCGACGACATCGATTACGTGGTCAACACGCACCTGCACTATGACCACTGTGGGAACAACGCGTTATTTCCAAAGGCGACGTTCTTGGTCCAGGAGGCCGAGCTGTTGCATGCGAGCTCTCCGAGCTGGTGGGAGGCGTTCCCATACGTGAAAAAAGTGTTCGATGTCGCAGGCCTCAAGTACAAATCACTGAAGGGCGATTTTCAGGTCGTGCCGGGAGTAACTGCAATTCAGACGCCAGGGCACACAGAGGGGCACCAGTCTGTGGTGGTCGAACTCGAGAGAAGCGGCGTTGTAGTCCTTGCGGGAGACGCAATCTACGTAAGGGAGAACCTTGAGGACCCCATCCTGCCCGGGCTGTACGTGGATGCCCGAATGTACGCGGAATCCATGCGGAGAATCAAGGATATTGTCAAGAAACGGAACGGTACCTTGCTACTCTCTCATTCGGGCGAATATCTTTCGCCGAAGGGTTGGAAGAAGCTTCGGCCAGGCGTCTCCACCTTCGACTGAGTTACTGGACCATCTCCTTTCCGGTTATTCCCGAAAGTCCGCATAGCCTGAAAAGAGTGAGAACATCCCGCCGTCGACATTCATAATTAAGCCGTTTACATAATCTGATTCTGCAGAAGCTAGGAAGAGGGCCGCGTTAGCCTGCTCCTCAGGAGAGGACAGCCTGCCGAGCGGGACCCGCTTCGCCCTCATGTCTAGGTATCCCTTCGTGTAATTGTCGCTGACGAGTGGAGTGAGCGTGGTCCCGGGACACAGACAGTTCACGTTTACGCCGTATCTTCCAAAATCGATAGCGAGAGCTCTCGTTATCCCAACGACTCCGTGCTTGGACGCAACGTAGCCTATCGAGTTGGGGATTCCGACGACCCCCGCCATGGATGAGACGTTCACTATCTTGCCCCGCCTCTTCTTCACCATCTCCCTCCCCGCGTAGAGACAGCAGTAGAAGGTCCCGTTTAGGTCCACGTCCAGTAATCGTCTCCACTGTGAAGGCGTGATCTCCTCGGTAGAGACGAAGTTGAAAATCCCTGCGGAGTTGACCAATATGTCGATGGAGCCGAACTTGTTGATTACGTGCTTGGTCATCCCCTCGACCTCTTCCGGGCTGCTGACGTCGAGCCTGTAGGCGATGGCTTTACCCTTCGAGTGTTTGATCTTAACCGCGATATCGGTGGCCTTTTCGAAGTCGATGTCTGCGATTATGACCCGGGCCCCCTCTTTTGCAAACCTCTCCGATATCGCCGCGCCTATCCCTGAGGCGCCTCCAGAGACTATTGCAACTCGATTAGGCAGCCTGGCCATTGCCAAATTTTTTGGCTGGTTTGATTTATTTAACATTGTGGCTCAAAGGTTCGCTCTCCGCGCCGACTCCCTCAGGTCGCGCATGAGCGCAGGGAGCACCCGTCTGTGATAGGGTTCGAAAGCCACTCCCAAGCCGTTGAGTCTCGTCAGTGGTGGACCGTTCGCTTCGAGGAAGAACCAGCCCTTTCGTCGAAGGCCGTCCTTCACTTTCTCCATGTCCATCTTGCTCGAGACGACGCTCGCCATGTTCATCTTAGGGTCGGCGGCCACGGCGAGACCCGGGATTCGAATTGCCTCGTTCACGAAGGTTGTCGTCAGTTTCATACACCTTTGCGAGAGGTCGAGGTAGCCCCTTCGACCCAGGAAATGCATCAGCGCCCATGTGGAGGCGACCGCGGACCCGGGTCGGGTTCCAAGCAGACCGCGACTCACATATTTTCTCCCTGCCTGGGTCGCGTTCCACGTCACTAGCTCGAGCAGCGATTCGTCTCGAAAGACTATAGAACCCGCCGGATAGATCGAGAAAGCTTGCTTGTGAGGGTCTGCGGATATGGAGGATACTCCTCTGTTCTTGAACCCGAAATCAGGGATGTCGTAACCGAGTTCGCGCAGCCAGGGGCAAATCAGACCTCCCCATGCAGCATCGACATGAAAGTACAGCGAGTGCTCTTCAGCGATCTTCCCTATCTCTCGAACCGGGTCGACGGTCGACCATGGTATGGTCCCCGCCGTCGCAAGAATCCCTATAGTGTCACGGGTCAACGCTCTTTCGATTCCTTCGACGTCAGCGGAGAAATCCTCCTTGGACTCCACGGCAACTGGTTCGAGACCCAGAATGTAGCAGGCCTTCCACACGGTGGGATGAGCCGTGCTTGGGAAAACGACTCTGCCGCGTCTGCCCTTGGCACTATTGCGCATCGCATAGAGCGCGACGATATTCGACTCGGTGCCCCCAGCGGTCATGAACCCTGCGGGGCTGCTCGACCCCCACAGATACCCAATCATGGATATCACCTGCGATTCCATCTCGGCGACTCCAGTTTCT
>CAZAMW010000146.1:0-4326 GCA_964486265.1 uncultured Nitrosopumilales archaeon
CGCGCTGCCGCCCCGCCCGGCAGCACCCTTCGGTTTTCTCGTCTGCCCTCGTCAGGCTTAAGTATGAACCATCGATGAAGCGGGCGATTCGATGAAGATAGTCGACATCCAGAGCACGATAGTCGAGGGGAACTTCGACTGGATAATAGTCAAGGTCTACACCGACAAGGGAGTACACGGGCTAGGCGAGATTTACGCGGGGACCTCAGGCGGGAGGATGCTCGACCTGCTGCGGCCCTTCATCGTGGGCGAGGACCCACTCGACGTCGACCGGCTCTACTGGAAGATGTACTCTGCGTTCCAGAGGGAGCTGGGTGCCTCCCTCCTTGCGGCGATAAGCGGGGTGGAGACCGCACTCTGGGACATAGCCGGGAAGGAGATGGGCGTCCCCGTCTACCGTCTGCTAGGCGGTAAATACCGCGATTCGGTCAGGGTATATGCAGACTGCGCCGCCGGCGAGGGCGACGGGGACAAGAAGGAGGAGGAAGTTCGTCTCGGTCCAGTGGTCCTCAAGGGTGTGCACACCCCCGAGGCCTACGCGGCCAAGGCCGTGAAGGTGAAGGCTCAGGGCTTCGACGCGGTCAAGTTCGACCTCGACCTCCCCGACCGCTACAAGCAGGACCGGTACAACGGCTCGATCGGTAACGAAGAGATGAGCCTGAAGGTGAAGCTGGTCGAGAGCGTGAGGGCGGCCGTGGGGGGCAACGTCGACGTTGCCGTGGACTGCCACTGGCAGTACAACGTGAAGGACGCCATCAGACTGGCGAAGAAGCTCGAGCCGTACGACCTGCTGTGGTTCGAGGACCCCATCCACTCAGAGAACGTCGACGCAATGGCGAAGGTCTCGCGGGCGAGCCCCATACCTGTCTGTACGGGGGAGCACAGGGTGTCGCGGCACGGCTTCCGGGAACTCATCGAGAAGCAGGCCGCTGAAATACTCTCTCCTGACGTCCAGAAGGCTGGCGGCATCCTCGAGACAAAGAAGATAGCCGACCACGCCGACCAGTACTACATTCCGCTCGCCCCCCACAACATAGCCAGTCCCGTCGGCACGATGGCGGCAGCACAGGCGTGCGCGACCTTCCCGAACTTCCTTGTCCTCGAGTACCATTCCAACGACATCCCGTGGTGGAACAGCCTCGTGAAGTCCACCGGCGGTCCTCTCGTCAGGGGAGGAAGGATAGCCCTGCCCTCGACGCCAGGCCTCGGCATCGAGCTCGACCCGGAGGCGGTCGAGAAGCACCTGAAGAAGGGCGCGAAGCTCCTGGCCTAGGGCCCTCAGCTCATCTTTCCGCGCGCGAGTATAGGGAAGACCTTCTCCACCCTTTCTCCGCGCATACCGTAGATCTTCTCGTGCTGGTTCACCATGGTGCAGCAGTGCGCGGGGACGAACCTCATCCTGTCGCCTATCCTCAGCTTCTTGGCATCTCCCGTCAGATGCAGCCATCCGTGCTCCTCGGAGAAGTGCTCCATGACGGCGCCCTTCTCCTCGAAGGCCATCGGGAAGCGGCCCGTGTCGAAGTTGAACGCCTTGGAACCTGCGTCCACGACCGCCCTGTCCTCGGTCGGCTTGCTCATCACCGTCGCGACCAGCGTCAGCGCCAGGTCGTCCCAGGTCGCCACGCCCCTCTCGACCAGCACGTGGTCGTTGAAGACGTACATCCCGGGCTGTACCTCGGTCACGTCCGGGTGTCTCGCGTTTATCCATGTGCTCACCGACGAGCCCACGCTGACCACGTCGACCGCCAGCCCCTTCTTCTTGATGCCCCGCTTGGCAGCAGACATCAGCCTCATCGCTGCGGCAGACTCTCCGACCTGCTCCTTCTTCGTCTTCGCGCCGTTTACCTGCCCCTCGTATCCCATCAGCCCCCTGAAGACCAGGTTGTTCTCTCTCGCCACCTGCTGGGCCAGAGCGGGGGCGTTCTTCGCCGCAGTGCCGCACCTCTTCATCCCCACGTCTACGTCGACGTACACGTCCGCCTCCGAACCGACCTCTCGGAAGACCTTGCCCATGAGCCTGGCCACCTCGATGTCGTCGACGGCAACGCCGATGTGCGTCTTCTCGGCGACCCGAGCTAGCCTCTCGATCTTCCCGGGGACCACTATCTCGTTGGTCAGGAAGATGTCCTTTATGCCGCTCGCGGCGAAGACCTCGACCTCGCTCACCTTCTGGAGGCAGACCCCCGTAGACCCGGCCGCGAGCTGCAGCTTCGCAATCTCGGGGCACTTGTGCGTCTTTACGTGGGGGCGCAGCCTTACCCCGCACTCCTTGGTGAATGCCACCATCCTCTTGATGTTCTTCTCGAGTCTGTCCAGGTCAACAACTATCGACGGCGTATCGAGGTCGTCCAGCTGCATGAGGGCACGTCATCGGCGGGCCTTTATTTGCAGTTCCCCGCGACCGCTTCACAACGCTTTTGTATCGTCGGCGAGTGGCGGCACCGCTTGAAGTACGTCAAATTCGGACCTACCGGACTCACGGTTTCACAGTTCTGCCTCGGCGCTTGGCACCTCCCCGGGACGGGGGTCAAAGACCGCTTCGGGGTCGAGGAGGTCGACAAGGAGACCTTCGCGAAGGTCGTGAGAAAGGCCTACGACCTCGGCATAAACTTCATCGACGGCGCGAACAGATACCACGGCAGGATGTCGACCGCCGACCTCGACCACGTCGGCAACTCGGAGAGGCTCCTCGGCCAGATACTGAAGGGCTACTCGAGGGAGAGCCTCGTAGTGGCGACCAAGGTCAGGGGTCCCATGGCACCCTTCCCCAACGGTCAGGGCCTGTCGCGGAAGCACATCATGTGGCAGGTCGGCGAGTCCCTCAGGCGGCTGGAGCTGGACTATGTCGACCTCTACCAGATACACTGGGAGGACGAACTGACCCCGAAGATAGAGACGCTCAGGGCGCTCAACAACCTCGTCGACAGGGGCCTCGTCCGCTACATCGGCGAGAGCAACCACGGCCCCGCTGGCGTGGTCGAGTTCATGGAGCTCGCCCAGCGCTATGGAATGGAGGGGTTCGCGTCCATGCAGGAGCCCTACAACCTGCTCGAGCGCCAGAAGGAGACGGAGACGCTCCCCGTCGCCAGGAAGTACGGGATGGCGGTGATGGCCTACATCCCGATCGCACAGGGCGTCCTCTCGGGCAAGTACCTTAGCGGCACCGAGAAGGGGAGCCGAGCAACTTACATCGCCCAGATGGCCGGCCAGTATCTCACTCCCGAGGTAAACGCCGCGGTCTCTTCGCTCATGGCGGTCGCTGGCGAAAAGGGCTGTACGCTCCCCCAGCTCGCGCTCGCGTGGATGCTTCACAAACAGGAGCAGCTGGGCATCACGATCGTCCCCATACTCGGGATAACCAAGATCTCCCACCTGGAGGACAACGTGGGCGCGCTCGACGTGAAGCTTAGCGGCGACGAGATGAAGAGGCTCGAGGAGATCGCCGCGACGGCGAAGATGGGCCCCGCGTCCTACTAGGGCCTCCGGCACCAAAACGGCTATTTACCGAACGGAGGGCTCAGCGGTCCCAGCTTGCAGCTCTCTATCAGCGAGAACGCGTGGTGGGGCACCGACATCGACAGGGTGAAGGGCATCGGCGTGGCTAAGAAGTGCGGTTTCGACGAGTATTGCACGTTCACCACCGACCTGACCCCGCAGCTGCGCAGGTCGATGAGGGAGGCCATGAGGGAGGCCGGACTCCCGTGCGGGAACATCACGGTCGTCGTGACCAGCCTCATCGACCTGAACGCGGACATCAGGCGGATGACCGTCGACTGGGCCAAGAGACAGGCCGACATCGGTTACGACTTTGGGACGACCAAGATGATACTCGTCCCGGGTGAGTACGTCTGGGAGCAGCAGGAGGTCCCGCCGAAGGTGCAGTGGGACTGGGCCGTCGAGGGCATGAGGGAGATTGCCGACTATGCAAACGACCTCGGGATACGGACGGGCCTCGAGTTCGAGACGCCGAAGCACAACATCATCAACTCGATCGACAGTGTCGTGCGGATGCTCGACGACATCGGTCGTCCATACGTCCAGGGGAACACCGACTTCGTCCACATGTACGTGGTGGGAGACGGTCCGGAAGCCCTGAGGAAGCTCAGGGGGAGGCTGCTCAACGTCCACTTCGCCGACTGCAAGGGGAGGAAGCACGCGCACTGGCCGCCGGGTGCGGGGGTGGTCCCGCTCAGGGAATATCTCTCGGTGCTGAAGGAGGTCGGTTACCAGGGTGCCATCCAGATGGAGCTCGAGTGGTCGCCCGAGCCCGCCAAGATAGTCGAGTGGGTCCAGGACGGCTATAACTCCACCGCGAAGATGATGAAG
>CAZAMW010000147.1:0-4320 GCA_964486265.1 uncultured Nitrosopumilales archaeon
TCACGGGTGGCCTGTACTTCGACTCGTACAACGTCCTTCGCGGGATCGACGACATCATCCCCGTAGACGTCTACATCCCGGGCTGTCCTCCGAGGGCGGAGGCCTTCATACAGGGCCTCATACTGCTCCAAGAGAAGATACGGTCGTCCCACAGTATCGGCGGGCGTTAGTGGTGCAGTCTACAGGCACGGCGGGACAGTTGCCGGCGAACGCCCGGACGGCGGAGCTATCCTCTAGGCTCCTGCAGCACGTCCCTTCCGCCAAGCCCGACTATGCAAAGCCCAGGAGGTTCAAGGTGACCGTCGCCCCCGAGGCTCTGAACGGCGCCGCGCTCTTCCTTCGCGACGAGCTGGGTTTCGACCATATCCTCGCCGTCTCGGGGACTGACTACATCGCAAAGAAGGAGGTCGAGGTGGTCTACTTCGTCGCTTCGCTGGAGCCGGGGCAGGAGGACCTGGTGGCCGCTCTCGCCGCGAGGACGAACCGGGACGCCCCAGTCCTGCCTTCGCAGGTTGAGGTCTGGCCTGGTGCCGAATATCACGAAAGAGAGACGTTCGAGATGCTCGGAGTGAAGTTCGACGGCCACCCCGACCTGAGGGGCATACTGCTCCCCGAAGACTGGCACGACATCCCGCCGCTCCGGAAAGACTACGTCTCACCGGGTCGATAGAACATGACCACAGAGAGCGAGTACACGCCCGACCCCGACAAGATCATGTCGGTGGCGCTGGGGCCGCAGCACCCGGGGGCGGGACACTTCCGCATCCGGCTCTGGCTCGACGGGGACTACGTGGTGAGAGCCGACCCGGACCCCGGTTACGTCCACAGGGGAGAGGAGAAGATGGGCGAGTACCGCAACTACATCCAGAACGTCCCTCATCTGGAGCGTCCCGTCATACTCGACAGCAGCGGGATACTCTTCCCCTACGCGGAGGCGGTGGACGAGCTGATGGGCAACAAGGTTCCGGTCAGGGCGCAGTACCTGCGCGTGATAATGGCGGAGCTCAACCGGATAATCTCCCACATGTACTTCCTGGGCATCTACGGCGTCTTCGAGGGCCACACGACGATGATCACGTGGGGGCTGGGCGACCGGGACCTGTTCATCGACCTCGCGGCCCGCATAGGCGGCGCCCGCGTGACCTTCGCCTACATCATCCCCGGCGGCGTGCGCAACGACATGCCCAGGGACATGACGGACCAGGCCCTGAAGACGTTCGACTGGTTCGAGAAGAGGCTCCAGGAGTACGAGAAGGTCTTCCTCAGGAACCCGATACTCGAGCAGCGGACCAGGGGAGTGGGCGTGCTCAGCGCGCAGGACGCGATAAGGTTCGGCGCGACGGGGACGGTCCTCCGCGCCTCCGGGGTGAAGCACGACATCCGGCGGGACGAGCCCTACAGCGCCTACCCGAACTTCGACTTTGAGGTCCCCGTCATGAAGGAGGGCGACTGCTGGTCCAGGACCGTGATAGCCGTCGAAGAGATGCGACAGTCGCTGAAGATACTCAAGCAGGCCTTCAAGACCATCCCCGAGGGTCCGGTGCGGCTCAAGCTGGGTCCGCAGCCGCGGGTCCCAGCCGGCGAGGTGTACTTCAGGACCGAGGCCGCTCACGGAGAGCAGGGGTACCACCTTGTGAGCGACGGGACGCCGAGACCCTACAGGCTGAAGATCAGCGACCCCAACTTCAGGAACATGGTCCTGCTGCCCAAGCTGCTCAAGGGCGCGCACGTCGCTGACATCCCTTCAATCTATTGGAGTTTGAACTATTGGCCTGTATCCGCAGATAGATAATGTAAGTTTGATGCGAATATTATGAAATAATGTCTATATTCTTCCCGACTTCCGAACCATTGAAAGCCGCGCTTTCTCCACGTACGCATCTACTTCTTTTTCAATCCGGTCTTTGCATTCTTCCCATTCACGGAGCACTTCTGGTCGTTGGGCAGAATCTGAAGAAGAGAACAACCTCAGAGCGATACGGGCCTTTTCTTTCTTCTCGGGGCGTCTGATCGGTACTAGTCCAAGAAACCTAGGGACCTCGGACCGCTTCCATATTTGCAAGATCCAAATCAGCTCTGATATCCCGCCCGTGATTCTAGGGCTTGCCCTTTGTGGCTTGGCGTAGGATGGTCGGGGAGAAGCCCAATCCATTCAGGCCACGTCCGATTTTTTCTACCAATTCTTGGTCGATGTTGGACATTGAGACTTCGAAGCTACCTCCTTCATGATACCAGATCGAACCCTCTGCATCGAAGAACCCTGCAAGGAAATTCAAAAATTGCCTCTGTGTGGCAAAGATTGCGTCCGGAGGTTCCGCGGACTCTATCAGAAATTCGAAGGTTTTGTCAAGGTCACAATCCAAACTCCACTCAAATCCTGTCAACGTATTTGTCCTTGGGTATTCATAGATCGGACCATAATTCTCGAAGAGTTGTCTGAACAGCTCCGCCATTGCGGGGTGAGTGGTGCTTAACTTGACTCGGGTGGCGCGACCATGGCCCGTCGCCCAGTAATCCCCGTTTGCAATGCCAATCAGATACGCTTTGAGGTCGGAGTCTCCGTTGAAGGGCGCCTTCTCATGAATTGTTACCGCCCTGATTTGCGCCTCAACCTTGTCCCTGAGCTTGATGCCGCGTTTCTTGAGATGGTTGTAGACGGTCACATGATTGACCTTGTCGCCGGCAATCTGCTTCAGTGACTCGCCCGCCTCGTACCTCCTCGCCCATTCGACCGCCATCTCGTTTGTCACTTTCCTGCTCAACTCGTTCTTGTCCCGTCGCCAGATACCATTCCTCTTCAGATGATAGAGAATCGTCGACTCGGCGGTCTTTCGGCTCGCGAATTTCAGACCGTACCTGTCTGCAATCTTTGCTGCCGAAAGTTGCTCGTCGATGTACAGTCTCCTGAGGTCATCGGCCAGCGGCGGTCACGCGAGCTTCTCCTGCTTTGGCGGCTCCAACAGAAGCGGAGGCGGTTTTCTCTATTAAGCGCCCACGTCTACTTGAGGTTCTCCGAGATGAGTCTCTCGACCTCGACAACGTCAAGCCACTTGCCGTCCAGCTTTCCGTGCTTCTCCAGGACGCCGACCACTCTGAAACCTAGCGTCTGAGAGAGGCGGAAGCTCCCCTCGTTGAACGAGAACATCCTCCCGATGAGCTTCCAGTAGCCCTGGTCCGCCGCGCTCTTCAGGAGACCTCTGAGGAGAAGCGAACCCACGCCGGCCTCCCTCCTGTCCCTCCTGACGTACACCGAATACTCGCCCACGCCCGAATAGGCGCACCTATCGCTGATAGCGGTGATGGAGGCCCAGCCGGCCACGCTGCCGTCCACATCCTCGGCCACGATGACGGGGTACTGTTTTCCGTGCTCCTTCAGCCATGCCTTTCTTTCGTCCCTGTCCCTCATCTCAGTCTCGAAGGTCGCTATCCTGTCCTCGATGCCCTCGTTGTAGATCTGCGCTATCTCCCCGGCGTCACCCAGGCGCGCCCTTCTCACTTTGACCTTCTTGGCCAACTGATTCCATCACGTGGACGTGCCAATTAGCGTTATCGTCCGGGAGGAAACACGATATCGACGTCACTTTGAGCAACGTGTCAAAAGTTGTTGTCTGAGGATGGTATCATGATATCGTTCGATATCGTCTGCACGCGAGATTAAATGAGTAAGTTCGAAAAGAACTGGAAACCACAGCAGAATCAGAGTAGTTTCGGGCAGAAGACGAAGGAGGCTATCAGGGGCCCACAGCCGATGAAGCCCCAGATTCAGAAGGCGACGAGCCAGCTCCAGCAGGAGATAACCCGGCTGGACCGCTCAATGGACCGGCTGAAGCAGAGAGAGCAGGCCATATTCAAGAAGACCGTCACAGCGGTCCAGCAGCACGACGAGATGACCAGCAAGGCGTACTCGAACGAGCTCGCAGAGGTCAGGAAGATGGCCAAACTTGTCACCCAGTCCAAGATTGCGCTAGAGCAGATCACCACGAGGCTGCAGACGGTCACCGACATCGGAGACTTCACTGCGACCCTCGCACCAGCCATCGGCGTCATCAGGAACGTCCGCTCGACGCTCGGAACGGCCATGCCCGACGCGCAGTCGGCCCTCGGCGACATCGGTGCCTCCCTCAGCTCGCTCATGACAGACGTGGGTGGCCTGACGGGGACCAGCTTCTTCACTCCAGAGTCGAGCGAGGAAGCCGACAAGATCATGGCCGAAGCTGCGGCCGTGGCCGAGAAGCGCATGAGCGACTCGTTCCCCGAGATACCCTCGGCCTCGGGCGAATCCGTGTACAGCGGTTAAGCTGTCGAAGGCAAGTCCGGCCG
>CAZAMW010000148.1:0-4270 GCA_964486265.1 uncultured Nitrosopumilales archaeon
ACGCCGTCTGCCTTTGCAGGTTCTGCCGCTGGCTCGGCTGCTGGCTCGGCTGCTGCAGGGGCTGCAGGCTGAGCTGGAGCCTCGGTGCCCTCCGCCTTCCCTGTCTTGACGGCCTTCTCTGCCTTGGCCCTAGGAGCCTTCTTCTCGGACTTGGGCTTCGGCTTGCTCTCCTGTGGAGTAGCCTCCTTCTTTGGTTCCTCGACCTTCTCTTCGGGCTTCGCCTCGGTCTGTTCTACGAACTCGACCATTGGAGGCATGGCGTCTTTGACGGCTATCTTGACCTGGATTCCAAAAAGACCTAGTTTCATGAGGACGTCGGTCGTGGCCTCCCTGACGACGCGCTTGGAGGCCTCGCCGCTCTTGGGGACCACTCCCATCCTGTACTTTTCCTTGTGAGACCTGTCGCTCCTCAGCTTGCCAGCGACGCCTATCTCGACACCGGCCGCACCCGCTGCCATTATCGAGTTCATGGTCCAGTTCGCGGCTCGCCTGAAGGCCGTTCCCCTCGCCACTATCTGCGCGATCCTCGCTGCCATGATCCTCGGGTCGAGTTCGGGTGCCTCTACCTCAGATACCGCTATCTGCGGGTTAGGGAGAGGGAACTTCGCGGCGACGCGCTCGGTGAGGTCCTTGATACCCGTCCCTCGCCTGCCTATCGCAAGCCCGGGTCTGGTAACGAAGACCGTTATCCTGGAGCCCACGGGGTTCTTCTGAATGTCGACACCGGCGTAGCCAGCTTCCTTGAGCGCCTTCTCGAGGTACTCGTCGAGCTCTGCGTAGGTCCGGTGCATCGAAAGGAGGCTCTTCACAGCGCTTTGCTCAGAGGCCGATGACATATCAGATCTCTCTCCCGACGAACTCGACGTGCACCAGCGTGTGGAAGTTTGGGCTGCTGCTGCCGTGGGCGCGGGGTACAAAGTCCTTTATCACGCGGCCGGCGTTGGCAGAAGAATGAATGAGCTGGACGCGGTCGGAATCCATCCCCTTGAACTCACAGTTCGCCTGCAGGTTTCGCAGGACGCCTAAGATGATCTTCGCAGGACGGACGGGGTAAGAACCGGTGGGGAACCCCACGAGCTCGCTTCTGTGACCTACCTTCAGCTTGTGTCTCCTGAACGGGATGGGCTGCTTCATCTGTTCGACATTCTCAAGAAGCGAAATAGCCTTGCTAAGGGTCATCGACCGGATGGTGTTGCAAATCTCCCTCGCCGCCTTCGGAGAGATGTTTACCTCTCTCCCACTAGCCCTGACATGAATCGCTGGGTCAAATGCCTTGAAGCTATATGCGAAGTGAGGCAACTGTCGACTGCCGTAAACCACGCTCGATTTGAGTACTGCATAAATACTTTACCACGGCCTGACTACGCAGTCCTCGCTCCTACATGGGACGCATGGTGTAGAAGGAAGGGTTGTAATCGTCGTTGCATCGCACTAGACTTATAATGGGTCAACAGGTCACAGCCGAAAGAGCTGGACCGTCCGCAATTGTGGTCGAAAGAGTCACCCGTGACTGATGTCGCTATCGACGATGCAACCTACGAGACAATAGTCTGCGATGTCCTCATAGTGGGCGCCGGCGGTGCGGGGATGAGGGCGGCGATCGAGGCACACGACAGCGGTGCGAACGCGCTCATAGTCTGCAAGACTCTCCTCGGCAAGGCGCACACGGTGATGGCCGAGGGAGGGATCGCAGCCGCGCTCGGCAACATAGACCCGAAGGACAGCTGGGAGGTGCACTTCTCTGACACGGTCGTAGAGGGTCAGGACCTGAGCAACTGGAGGATGGCGGAGATCTACTCGAAGGAGGTGATCGACAGGGTCTTTGAGCTCGAGCGGTACGGCGCGCTGTTCGACAGGAACGCCGACGGTCGGATCATGCAGAGGCCCTTCGGTGCACACACATACCGGAGGCTCTGCTACATCGGCGACAGGACGGGGCTCGAGCTGATAAGGACCGTCGAGGATCAGGTTGTCAAGCGGAACATACCGTTCATCGAAGAGGTCGAGCTCACGACCGTCTTCAAGGACCATGCGACGGGGAGGGTCTCGGGAGCCCTGGGGATCAGGAACAAGACGGGCAGGTTGCTGCTCTTCAGGTGCAAGGCGATCATCCTGGCCACCGGAGGCTCGGGAAGGGTCTACGAGGTGACGTCAAACTCGTACGAGTGCACGGGCGACGGGCTAGCCCTGGCATATCGCGCCGGAGCGGAGCTGATGGACATGGAGATGATCCAGTTCCATCCGACTGGTATGATCTATCCAGCAGGAGTCAGAGGACTGCTCGTGACGGAGGCGGTGAGGGGTGAGGGAGGGATACTGACGAACGTCAAGGGCGAGAGGTTCATGGAGAGGTACGACCCCAAGAGGAAGGAGCTCTCCGCCAGGGACGTAGTCGCTCGCTCGATATACACGGAGATAGTCCAGGGGAGGGGGACGGAGAATGGGGCCGTCTACCTCGACATCACCCACAAGGGACCGGACTACATCAAGAAGAAACTCCCCAGCATGTACTCCCAGTTCCTGGAGTTCGCCGGTGTCGACATCACCAAGCAGAAGATGGAGGTCGCGCCCACAGTGCACTACCAGATGGGCGGCGTGAGAGTGGAGCCTGAGACCGCAGCCACGGGGGTCCCGGGCCTCTACGCGGCGGGAGAGGTCGCCTGTGGGCTGCACGGCGCGAACAGGCTGGGGGGCAACTCGTTGGGGGACATCCTCGTCTTCGGTCGCAGGGCAGGTATGGCAGCCGCAGAGTACTGCAGGTCGGTCGAGTCGGGTTCGGTCTTCGACGAGGACATCGCGAAGGAGACGACCCGCATACTGGCCCCGTTCAGGAACAAGGACGGGACGAACCCGTTCGCGCTCAAGTCCAAGATCGCTGAGGCGATGTGGAAGTACGTGGGCATCGTCAGGAACGAGTCAGACCTCAGCAAAGGGCTGGCGGAGATCCTCGAGATAGCCGAGGAGGCCAAGAGGGTCGAGGCGATGGGACCAAGACCGTACAACCAGTCCTGGTTTGATTCGCTGCAGGTGTGGAACATGGTCCTCGACTGCGAGATCATGATCCGGTCAGCGATGACGAGAAAGGAGAGCAGGGGCGCGCACACACGCTCCGACTATCCGAAGAAGGACAACGAGCACTGGCTGGTCAACGTGGTAACAAGGGAAAAAGACGGGAGACCGGCGCAGGAGCTGGTACCCGTCCCAAGGCCTCCGGCCGAGCTCGCTGCATTAATCAAGGAGTAGAGTTCGAGCACGAGCCAGATGGAAAAGACGGCGAGCGCAGGGCGTGAAGTGAAGCTCCGGATATTCAGGGGTCTTGGGGACGATGCATCCACCTACAGGTACGACACGTTCACCGTGCCATACCAGGAAGGGATGGTCGTGCTGAACGCGATCCACTACATCCAGAGCCACTTCGACTCCTCGCTCTCGGCCCGCTGGAACTGCAAGGCCGGAAGGTGCGGTTCGTGCTCAGCCGAGATAAACGACATACCCAGGCTGATGTGCAAGACACCGGTCGACAAGTTCGAAGGAGAGATAACGGTCGAGCCGATGAAGGCGTTCCCTCTCGTCCGCGACCTAGCGACCGACGTCACCGAGAACTGGGACGTCGCGAAGACGATCCCTCCCTTCACACCGAAGACCGAGGACAGCAGGGGATGGAAGTTCTACCAGGAGGACGTTGAACGGTCGCGGGACCTGAGGAAGTGCATCGAGTGCTTCCTGTGCCAGGACGTATGTCACATAGTCCGGGAGCACAAGGCCGACTATGTTGGACCCAGGTGGGTCGTGAAGGCGGCATCGCTAGACATGCACCCGATGGATTCGCTGGACCGCTCGAAGTTCATGCAAGAGAAGGCCGGAATAGGCTACTGCAACGTCACAAAGTGCTGCCAGGAGATATGCCCAGAGCACATCGTCATCACCGACGACGCCATCATCCCCGAGAAGGAGAGGGTAGTCGACGCGAAGTACGACCCGATTGCGTGGGTCTACCGCCAGCTCAAAGGGTCGAAGTAGGCGCGGCCTATCTCAGGACGACCGAGAGCAGCAGAAAGACGAACCCGACGGCAGCCACGCCAGCCTCGGTGCTCGCAGACACGCCAGCGTAGATCCCGGCCAGTCCTCCGAAGATCAGGATCACAAGCCCAATCAGGAAAAGGGGGTACCGCGCTGCCTTTGGTAGCGCGTTCTTGTGTTCTTTTTCCAATTCTCTCGACTAGACTATCTTGAAGTCCACCGGGAGCCCTGCCTGAAGCGCGCGCAGATA
>CAZAMW010000149.1:0-4270 GCA_964486265.1 uncultured Nitrosopumilales archaeon
GTCGAACCGAGAGAGCGTGGCCGGGTAGTCGGGGTGCGAGTGATAGATGGCGGTGATCCTCAGCCCTCTGGCGGCCACGGACCTGTCGGTCCTGAACAGCTCAATCGGGTCGATATCGTATCTGTCGCGCTTCGGACCGGAGAAGACGTTCCTCATCTTCACCGACTCCAGGATCTCCTTCTTCCCGTCAGCGACAAGGAGACCGCAGCACTCCTCCGGATAGGTCGCCTCTGCGTGGGCTCGCATCTCTTCAAACACTTTCTTTGCAATCCGGATTGTCATCTCTTTTCACGAGCGGATTCTCGGAGATGGGACAAGGGAGCAGCGACCTGTTCATAAGCTTGACGAAAGTAATATTCGTGGAGGAATCGGCGCCCGCACGAGACGTGCGCAGGTTAATAGCTGACGCCGTCTCCGCGGTCGAGGGATGGCATCGGTGCCCTTGGCGCTTACCGGGACGCCCGGGACTGGGAAGAAGACGGTCGCGCCCCTCCTCGCCCACGCGCTGGGGCTTAGGCTTCTCACGCTCAACGACCTCACCGGGAAGGAGCGCGCGGTGGACACGAAGAAGCTCAGGGCCAGGATGCTCAGGGAGGACCTCTCCGGAACGCTCCTGACCGGTCACCTGCTCCCCGACGTGCTCCGGAGGGGCGAGGCCGGGTTCGTCGCCGTGCTCAGGTGCGAGCCGTCCACACTCAAGAAGAGGCTCCAGGCGAGGGGCTACGCCGGGGAAAAGGTGGTCGCCAACGTGGAGGCGGAGCTCATCGGGGTCGTGCTCGACGCGGCGCTTAGGGCCTTCGGTGAGACCGCGGTCCGCGAGTACGACAGCACGAGCACCACTCCCGCCTCGCTCGCGAAAAGGATTACTCACGACTATGAGGGACGCGTCGTGCACACGGGAACATGGACCGACTGGACGCTCCGCTACGACTCTTCGACCAGGCTGAGGTCCCTTCTCTCGGTCCCGAGGACCGAGCCTGCGTCGACCTGAACGAGCACGGGCTGCTGCAGCCTCGTCAGGCTGAGCACCGCCTCGCCCACCCCCAAGTTCGCGACGTGCGCGACCTGTTCTTTGTTCAGGTTCAGCGCCTCCCCTATCAGCTTCAGGTCCTCCACCCATGACACGCGGTGGACTATCCTCACCCCTGAGTTCTTTATCACCTCGGGCGCAACCTGGGTCGGAAACTGCGCCACGAACACGATGGCTTCCCCGAACTTCCTGAGCTCGGAGATCATCCTCTCGCCGACGCTCGGCGGGTCCTCCTCCCGCCTCACCGGCGCTATGTTCCTCGCCTCCTCGACTAACAGCAGGTGCTCCATCTTACCCTTCCTGCTCACCCTGTACTCGTAGACCATCTTCAGGAGTATGTCAACGAAGACGGTCCGCGTCTGGATGTCGCGGATGTGGCCCAGCTCGACCGAGAGCACTTTGTCGAGGAGCTCGTCCACGGTGTGGCTCGAGGGCCCGTTCAGCGCCCTCCCCACCTGCCCCTCCGTGAGCGGGACCAGCCTTCGCAGCAGTGCGACCTTTGTCTCGTTGTCGTAAGCCGACTTCAGGGGCCACGACTCGATAACCTTGACCAGGGAGGACAGGGTGGGTACCTGAGTCTCGGTCGCCTCTCCCAGGCATCTCTGCAGGGTGTTCCGGAACATGTACGCCTGCGGGTGAGTGAAGTGATAGATGTCCGAGAAGATGTCGGTGATCATGGCGATGTGCTCTATGGGGTCTGAGGTCGCGGTCATGTCCAGCGGGTTGATCGTGAACTGGTCCTTTCCGGGGGCCAGGACCTGACCGCCCACCGAGCGCACGAGGTCCCCGTGCTCGTTGTGCCAGTCGAGCACCATCACCGGAAGACCCATCGCCGCGACCTGCCGCACCAGCACAGAAGCCGTCGTCGACTTGCCGGCGCCGGTCATCCCTATTATGGTGGCGTGCCTCTTGAGGTCGTCGAGCTGAAGCCGGAAGTCGTGCGAGGTACCCGTCCTGGTCCTCACCCTCCCCACCAGAATGCCACCGGTCCTCGACTCGGCTGAGTTTGGCACGTAGAAGTCGGGGGCGTTGCCGGTGCTCTGCACCATCGGGCTGCGCCTGTCGAACGACTGGAGCCTGCTTATCGTGGAGGCGTCGGCGACCTGCGTGAGCTTGGTCTCCATCGGCATGAGCAGGCTCTGGGCGAAGTCCTTCAGCTCGTTCCTGGTGAGCCTCCTCACCGATGAGTTGGGCACTCCCACTGCGAGCGTGGCCGCGAGGACGCTCGCGTTCTGCTCTAGGATGGGCATGGAGGCCTGCGCCTCTTTCGCCTTCACATCGAGCCACGTCCCGACCACCAGGTCGAACTCGAACACCTGGTTCTCCTCCTCTCCCTTCTCGTCCGGCTTGACCAGGACCAGGTAGATGAACGGGACCTTGGACCGGTGGAGCCCGTCGAAGAGGCCCTTCATCCTCTGCTGCTGCAGCGTTATCCTCACCGCCGTCGAATAGTCGAGCTTCGAGTCGTCGATGTCCTCGCCGAGTCCTACCCTGAGCAGCGAGAGCAGCCGGGCGCTGTCGCCCTTGAAGACCGTGAGGTACCGCCCCTCGACTATCCCGACCGAGTCTATCCTGAGAGGGACGGCGCTGCGCAGCTTCCACTTCAACCTGGAGAAGACTCCGCCGGTCTCTGACCCCGACCCCACCGCGGTCACCAGCGGAACGCAGAGTTGAACAGGCTGTTCAGCGTCGACGAGATGGATGTCCAGATGCCCGAGGTGAACGTTCCCGCCTGCTTCAGTATCGAGTCGATGCCCCCGACAAGAAGAGAGAGGGCCACCAGCGCGACCGACAGGAGCAGGGCCTCTTCGATCAGCTGCGCCGCTCTTCTGTCTCTGTTGAGTCTCCTGAATATCTTCTCGATCATCGCGGTACATGCCCTGACGATATTTAACGACCCATCCGCTTAGACAGAAGTCACTAGTGGTGCGAAGAGATAGACGGTCAGGGCGAAGGCGGCCGCCGCGACGGCCAGGTTCAGCACCGCCTTCTTCGGCGAGAAGAACAGGCCGAGGAAGAAGGAGCTCGGTACAACGAAGAGTATCCCAAGGTACTGGACCGATGGCGGAGGGGGGACCTGCTGCATCAGGGTGAGCTGGAAAGACGAAAGGACGGGCGCCAGCGAGGCCACCATCGCCGTCACTCCTCCAACCACCGCCGAGACCATCAGGCTCCTCGTCTCCATGATGCGCCTGTCGACCAGCCTCTCCTGCTCCGCCCTGACCCAGCGCTCGAAGAGGGCTGAGAGCTTCTCGGCCCTCCTGCTCGCCTCCGGTGCATCCACCTTGGCCTGCTCCACCAGGAAGGCGAGGAGCTCGTCGCCGTGGCCCCTCGCTCCCGTCATCGGCCTCGTCGACTCCTCGACCGACCTCCCTAGCAGGATGGACCTGACGGCCTCCCTCTCGCGCCGGGTCGGGCTGTCCCTGAACGTCTCCACTATGGAAGCGGCCATCCCTTTTCCCCGGGCCGAGAGCCTCATGACCTGGCGAAGTCTGTCCATCCTCCGGAGCTCCGCGGACTTCACGGCGACAGCCTCCTACGCTCAACCGAGGAGAAGGAGAGCGCCAGGTCGAGCACGACGACCTCCACGAAGGCCAGGCTCGCCATCGACGCCGGGTCGTCATGGTGCCCGATTGAGGCCACCAGCATCAGCATTATGGGCAGAAAGAAGGACACGGTCAGGAACACCGGGAACTTCGTCTCCTCCGACGAGACCGAGGCTCTGACCATCCCCTCGAGCTCCTCCCCTCCATCGTACAGTCCGTCCCCTTGCGCCCTCTCCACCGCAGAGACGATTCTCGAGACCGAGTCCGTGCCGACCGCGCCGCCATCGTCCAGCGCGGTCTTGGCGTCGAAGCCTCGGAGGGTCGACCTCTTCGCGCGCTCCAGCAGGGCGGCTAACCTCTGCTCCTCGGAGCGCAGCATAAGGATGGTCTTCGACCTCGAGCCCGTACACTGCAGGTAGACCGCGGCCGCCGCGGCGAGCGCTGGCGCTTCCCTAGCCTGGACGACGGCTGACCGGTCCAGGGACCTCTTGGGGGAGCCCGCTACGAGGTAAGCGGCCATGGCGCCGACCGCGACTGCGAGGAGCACGGCGGTGTCCCCAAGGATGAAGGCCGTCGCCGCGAAGATGCAGACGCCCGCGCTCGCACCCGCGAGCGCCGATAAGACCGCCATCCTCCTCCGGTCGAGCCCGAAGGTGTCCCAAGCGGAGATCAAGGCAGCCTCGCGCCCATCTCC
>CAZAMW010000150.1:0-1273 GCA_964486265.1 uncultured Nitrosopumilales archaeon
ATCGCCGAGAGCTTCGAGAGAATACACAGGAGCAACCTCGTCGCCATGGGGATCATACCCCTGGAGTTCCCCGCCGGGCAGGGGGCCAAGTCGCTCGGGCTCAGGGGCGACGAAGTCTACACGCTAACCGGGCTCAGGGACCTCGGTCCCGGCGCCTTCCTCGATGTGACCGCAAAGTCTGAAAGAGGCGAGGTGCACTTCAAGGCGAGGGTCAGGATCGACAACAAGGCCGAGATGGGATACTATTACAGCGGCGGCGTCCTTCCGTTCGTCTTCAGGCGGGTGCGCTCCGAGACGGCCTAGTGCCTATCCCACCCGGGAGACATCAACCCCGTACTTCCTGGCGACGTCAACCAGTCTTGCCCACGTCCTCTCCTCGACGGGGATCCCGTTCGCCTTCCTCTTCTCCATCTCGCGCGCTTCGGGGTCGCCTGGAATCTGCACCTCCTTGACGCCGTCGGCCGGAGGAGAGAGGAGGATCTTATCGACCATGGTGTCCATGCGCGACTTGAACTCGCCGACCTCCGAGAAGAACGAGATGTCGACCGCCTGCGCGAGCACGCCGTTCAGGCCGGTGAAGGCGTCCAGCACGCCGGCTCCGGAGAGAGCTCCTCCCGTCGCCTCCATAAGCAGGTTCAGGGCGTAGCCCTTCCACTGACCGAACGTCAGCAGCGAGCCGCCGTTGTACAGGTCGTCGGGCTCCACGGTCGGCTTTCCCTGGGAATCGAGCAGCCACCCGGTCGGCACCTTCTCACCCCTCGCCTGCCTCACCCTCACCTTCCCTTCTGCCGAGGCGGAGGTCGCAAAGTCCCCCACGATTTGACCGTGCCTCCCTGTGGGGATCGCAAAGCTGAGGGGGCTCGTCGCGAGGAGTCCCTTCCTCCCTCCCCACGGGGCCACCAGCTCTCCATAGGCCTTTACCATCATGACCCCTATCATGTCCTCGCTCGCTGCGAGCGCCGGGTAGTCGGCGACCCGACCGACGTGGTTCCCGTTGAACACGACGACGGTACCGGTCCCGTACTCCTTCGCCTTTCTGATGGCGAGTTCCATCGCGAACTTGCCGCTCACTTGACCGTAGCCGAAGCCTGCGTCCAGCCTCGCCGTGGCGCCTCTTTCGCTCACCACCTTCGGCTGGACGTTGGGCTTGAGCGTACCCGCCTCGACCATCTGGACATAGTCGGGGACCCTTATCACGCCGTGAGAGTCGACTCCGCACAGGTTGGCTCTGACAAGGTACTCTGCCACGAGGTCGGCCTCTGCATCCTCGCTC
>CAZAMW010000150.1:1283-4268 GCA_964486265.1 uncultured Nitrosopumilales archaeon
GACCGGAGGTCGTCGTGTCGTATGGTTGGCACAGGGAAGAGGTTCGGCCGGGCGCCATTTTAATCTCGACCTCGAGAGAGATGTCCTTCCTGAAGGTTCAGATAAGACCTCGCATGGGCCGCTGGAGAGAGAAGCGTTGCAGACCGTCTCTTCACTGGACGAGCTGATGCAGGAGTGGGAGAAGGCCCTTGGCGCGGCCGGGGACCCCATGACCTCTCTGGACGCGTTCCTCGAACTTTCCGCCCACGACATGCGGAATGCCGCGAGCAACATAGACTGTCCCTTTTGCAAGAGGCACATGTTCCTCGAGGCGGACGAGATTTCTCACGTCCTGCGCAGGCTGCGGAACGATGGCAACCGCCCTCATCCTCACGGCCTCCGAGAGAGGCTCAGCACCCTGGCAAACTCGTTCGCGATAATCGTCAACGTCCTGCTTGGAGGACTCAGGAGGGCCGGGATAATCTGACCCTAATCCAGCAGCAGAACGTCGATGCTTCGGTCCGCAAGTGGGACGAGATACTGGAGTACCTGCAGGCCGGAGGGGACAAGACCTATGGCTTCTTGCAACTGGCGGAGAGCGACCTCGGGGCGGTCGCCGACGGGATAGCGTGCCCGTACTGCAGAAAGCAAATCGTTACCGAGGTCAAGCTCCTCGGGATTGCGCTCAGGTTCGCCAAGCTCGCCACGGAGTGGGAGATGTCCAGGGGGCTGCGCAAGAAGCTCGGCCTCGTCGACAGGGCCGTCGCGCTCATCGTCAGGCTGAGCTACCTCGAACTGACGAAGATTCTCTGATCTCACGCGGCAGTGGCCGCGAGCTTTGCAGGGTCCTGCAGCGTCTCGACCATGGTCCTGAGGAACTCGGCGGCTGTGTATCCGTCGACGACCCTGTGGTCGAAAGTGAGGCTGAACGTGACCATGGGCCTCACGGCGACCGCATCCGCCACAACCGCCGCCTTCTTGACGATCCTGCCGACGCCGAGGATCGCGGCCTGCGGCGGGTTGATTATTGGCGTGAACCCGTCGACGGCAGTCATCCCGAGGTTGGTGATGGTGAAAGTCCCGCTCATGACTTCTTCGAGGGTTAGATTGCCCTCCCTGCCTCTTGCGGACATGTCCTTCATCGCAGTGACGACCGCAGCCAGGTCGATCCTGTCGGCGTTCATCACGACGGGGACGATGAGCCCGCGGTCGCTCGCCACCGCGACACCCACGTTGACGTCCTCGATGACCTTGATGCCCGCGTCCTCGAGAGTGGAGTTCATCATCGGGTGGTCGCGCAGCGCCCTCGCGGCGACCTTGACCAGAATGTCCGTGTAGGTGACCCTCGCGCCCGTCTTGCCCTCGAGTTCGGGAAGCCTCTTCTCCCTATAGGCCACGAGCTCGCTCGCGTCCATCTCGTAGTGGAGCGTGACCTGCGCCATCGCCTGCAGGCTCGAGGTCATGTTGTCGCCAATCGCCTTCCTCGTCGCAGAGACGGGCACGACCTCCTTGACCTTGAGGCCGCGCTCCGTGGTGTAGAGCGACCTTTGGATGTATTCCTGGACGTCCTTCTCCAGGATTATCCCTCCGGGGCCGGTGCCGGCGACCTTCGAGAGGTCGAGACCCTTCTGCTCGGCCAGCAGCCTGGCCCTGGGGGAGACCTTCGCCCTCCCCACGTCAGCCTGCGCGGTCGTGGCGACCGTCGCTCCGGCGGCGGCGGGCGCGCTCGCTGCAGCGGCCTGAGGCTGGGCAGCTGTCGCCTCCGGGACGGGTTCGCCAATCTTTCCGACGAACCCCACGGTCTCCCCCACCACCACCGTCGAACCCTTCGGCCGTAGAATCTTGAGCAAGATACCGTCCTCCGGGGCCGTGAGCTCGGCGGAGACCTTCTCGGTCTCGATGACCGCGACTGCCTTGTCGCGTGCGACAACCTCCCCCTCGTTCTTGAGCCACTTGACGACCGTCGCCTTCTTCATCGTCAGACCGAGCTTGGGGATAACAATTGGTTTGGCCAAATTCGCGGCGATGCGGCACAATGTTGCGGGTTACTAATGCGTTTCCGAGACCTGGCGCGTGCCCGAATTCGTCCTTCCGAACTCAGTTTTAATAGGAGACGCGCGCTTAGCCCGAGGCATGAGCAGCTCTGTAATGCTGGACAGCAAACAGAAGAAGAAACTTCTGGAGATGCTCCGGAGAATGCTGACGATAAGACGCTTCGAAGAGCGGGTCAAGAAAGAGTTCGCTGCGACCAGGGTCAAGGGCTTCGTCCACCTATACATCGGAGAGGAGGCGGTGGCGGTCGGAGTATGTTCTAACCTCACTGATGCGGATTATGTCACGAGCACGCACAGGGGCCACGGCCATTGCATCGCAAAAGGGGTCGATGTCAAGGGCATGATGGCTGAGCTCTACGGGCGCAGGACCGGCACCTGCAAGGGTAAGGGGGGCTCAATGCACATCGCCGACGTCGGGCTGGGTATGCTGGGTGCGAACGGCATCGTGGGTGCAGGCGCTCCCATCGCAGTGGGCGCCGGGCTCTCCTCGAAGTACCGCAAGAGCGGGCAGGTCGCCGTCTGTTTCTTCAGCGACGGTGCCTTAAACCAGGGCGCGGTCCACGAAGCGATGAACATCGCCTCGATATGGAAGCTGCCCGTGATCTTCGTCCTCGAGAACAACCAGTTCGCTGAGTCGACATCGGTCAGGTATGCCACGAGCGTCAAGGACCCATCCGTCCGGGGCGAGAGCTACAGCATGCCGTCGGTTAGAGTGGACGGGATGGACGTGCTCGCAGTCTCGCAGGCGGCCGCCGAGGCTGTGGCGAGGGCGAGGAAGGGAGAAGGGCCATCGTTCATCGTCTGCGACACCTATCGGTACATGGGGCACTTCGAGGGCGACGACCAGACATACAGGACCAAAGCAGACGTCGATGTCCAACGCAACAACGACCCGATCACCAAGCTTCGCAAGAAGATGACCGAAGATGGGTCGCTCACCGAGAAGGAGTTC
>CAZAMW010000151.1:0-285 GCA_964486265.1 uncultured Nitrosopumilales archaeon
TCGATGGGCATGCCGTACTTCTGCTGGATGCGGTCCCTGTACCATTCAGGTATGACATTAAAGCTGCAAAATGGTATGATTCTCAGGTCTGGAGTGAGGTAGTGGATGTCGCAGCGCTGGAGGCGTTCCTCGTCCTGATTGTATTTGTCCTGAAAATGCATCATTCCTATGAAGAGCGACTTCAGGTGGAAGTCCCCGATGGCGGCATAGTCGTGCCTGATGAGAGCGTTGGATATCATCTTGGCGAACGACAACCCCTTGGGCTGCTTCTCCTTGTTCACGAAG
>CAZAMW010000151.1:295-4261 GCA_964486265.1 uncultured Nitrosopumilales archaeon
TGATCTTGGTCAGGACCTTCCCGGCTACCACGTAGCGGTTGGTGCCCGAGTATATCTCGTCTGTCTTCTCCTCGAGGTACTCCACGAGCCCCTGGATGTCGACGAAGTTGGTGAGCGGCACCAGCTTCCTGGTCTCGGCGTCCTCGAAGACATAGGTTCCAGCCCCGCATGCAAAGTGTATCGAGAGCTCGTACTGCTCTTTCTTGGTGAAGGCCTCGATGAAACTCGTCAGCGGGGAGCAAGAGGGGACAGGGAACCAGCCGTCTGAAGTGATTTCTCCGTTGGTCTGCTCCTCAATCCTCTTTATGCAGTCTGGAATCGTGATGCGGTATTTCTCGCGCTCCTTCTTTGTCATGCGCCCGGTGAGGGACACGGGCTGGAAGTTCACGGCGTGCACGGTGCCTATGTGCTTGTGCCCAAAGTCGATTATCGAGCCGAGCTCGTGGTCATTGATGGACTTGATGACCGTCGGGACGAGGACGACGCCGATGCCGGCCTTCCTGCAGGCCTCGAGCGCATACGGCGTCTCCCAGTGGTTCTTCGGGTTGGTCTTGGGAGTCGTGCCGTCGAACGACATGTAGAGGTTCGAGACTCCGGCCGCCTTCAGCCTCTGGGCCATCGCAGGCTCGAGCGCCAGGTTGATGCCGTTCGTGTTGAGCTGTATGTGGTCCACCCCCTCCTCCTTGAGTATCTTGATTATCTCGGGCAGGTCGTCGCGGATGGTAGGCTCCCCGCCGGTTATCTGGACTGAGTTGCCGGGGACCGGCCTCTCGGCCTTCAGGGTGCGGCCCATCTCGCGGATCTGGTCAAGGGTGGGCTCGTAGACATAAGCACCTTCCAGGCCCTTCTTGACGTAGAAGAAGCAGTACCAGCAGGTGAGGTCGCAGCGGTTGGTGATGATGATGTTCGAGAGACCGGTGTGCGAGAGGTGGTTCGAGCAGAGCCCGCAGTTCGCGGGGCACGAGCAGACGTCCATCGGGACGTTCGGTGCGTGGGTGCCCTTGCCGTCCTTCCAGTAGCGTGAGAACTTGGCGAACATGTCGTAGGAGCCAAAGTAGAGCTCCTCGGTCTCCCCGTGCTGGGGGCACGTCTTGGTCATGAAGACCTTGCCCTCGCGTTCGAAGATTATCGCCGGTAAGATTCTGTTACACTCGGGGCAGATCGACTGCGTCTGTCTGATGAAATTACCCTTGGCTGTCTCCCTCTTCAGTTCTAGGGAGATATCTGCAATCTGAGCCATTCCTCCTGCACTCCCGGACAGCGGATATAAGGCTTTTAACCTCTCCGACGGGGAAAAGTGAAAATGCCGGGCCCCAGAGCGTCGAACAGGCGTCACTTTCCGTCCTTCGTCTTACCATACGTCCTCTGCGCGAGAAGGAGCCTCTCCTGGGACTCCTCCTCTGAGAGCTCGGTGAGCGGCTTGCTGGAGAGGTAGCTGTATCGCTCCTCTGCCTCGTCTGGGGGGAGCGCCTCCACCCTCTTCTTCGCGTCTGCCTCGAGCCTGGCCGTCCCCTCCGCATCCGCCGGACCGGCATCGCGCGGCTGCATCGCTTGCGGTCGGACGACCCTGAGCGACTGTACGACATCCAGCTGCCTCCCCTTCGCCCACTTCTCGACCACGCCAGCGACACCGAGCCACTGCGCAGCGTTCATGCTTTCGGGGAACTCGATGGTCGTTCCGGTCCCGGGGTAGACCGGAGACCTGAGCTTCTTTTCCAGGAGATGAGCGTGGAGCTCCTTTGCCATTTCCTCGGAAGGTGCTTCTATCGTCTTCAAGGCGCGAACCTGTCCAGGTCGGGCGCGGCTTGCTTATTGTGGTTTGCGCAGCTTCAGGCCACGGCGCTGGATTCGGTCTCCACGCTAATCTTCAGGCGACCCGCTCCGCAGCTTCATCGGGTCGCTCCTTGCCTTCTGCGGAGGCCACCCCTGCGCGAAACTCAGCATCCACCTCGTCCCGAACCTGTCTGTGAGCTGGCCGTAGAGTCCACCCCAGAAGGCCGCGGAGACCAGATAGGTCGCCTCGCCGCCAGCCGAGAGCTTGGCACAGAGCCCCCGCATCTGCTTCTCTGACTCGCATTCGACCTGGACCGCGGAGGAGTTCCCCCTGCTGAACCCGCCAGGACCGGCCATGTCGGAGCCGAGCCTCCCGGTCGTGAGGCTTGCGTGCATCGCGAGCCCCTGCGACTCGCGGGAGCTAGAAACATCGCCGCGCATCCTATGGCTCATCGAGGGACTCGTGGCCTGTCGGCCGTCATCTGATGCTGCCGAGCTCCTCGTGGAGCAGGACCTCCATCTTGGCGCGGTTGGCTTCGATGATCCTCCGTCCGAGCTGGGCGGACGCGTGAAGCCGCGGGTCCCGGCCCACTATCCCTCCTTCACCGCTTTGAGGAACTCTTCCGGCGTGTCAGCCTTTCGTAGAAGGCCTCCAATTCAAGGACACATCGCGGTCCGCGCTTAATAGCCCAGCCGGCGCCCCGATTGCGTGGAGTGCGTCGGGCGTGCGACAGACATCCAGAAGCGGAGTCGGGCCGAGGAGGCCAGAAATGAAGAAGGGAGAGAGAAAGGGGGCGGTTCTCAACAACGTCGACCTCCGGGTCGTCAGAATGAGCCGTAGGGCGTTTGGGGAAGAGGGAGGGCACCACTACGTCGAGAAGACCGTCGAGGGCGAGTACAGGCTGGAGGGCAGCCCCTCGTTCGTCGCGGAGCTCCGTTCGGACGCGTCGAGCTACGTCGTCTCATCCGACGAGCCCAGGATACTCGGCGGCGGCGGGGTTCACGTCTCGCCGCTCACCTACGTCTTGTACGGAGTGGTGGCGTGCTTCGCCAACACAGTCGCAATCCAGTGCGGCCTGAAGGGGGTCGCCCTGAGGAAGATGCGGTTGAAGGGGCAGCTGAAGTACGACATCGGGCCGATGCTCACCGGGATCGATTCTCCTCTCATCCGGGAGCTGCGGATAGAGGTCGACGCAGACAGGGACATCTCAGAGATAGTGAAAGCCTCCGCGAGGAGGTGCCCGGCCCTGTTCGCCATCAGCCACGGGGTCAAGACGGAGGTCGGACAGAGCGAGGGCCGTCCTGCCCTCCGCTAAGTAGACCGAACAGGTCCCGGATGGAGCGCCCATGACGGTCCTGGAGTACGTCGCCTACTCATTCGCGACCTGCCTGCTCATATTCGTCGTGCCAGGACCAATATTCTTCCTCTCCATCAGCGAGGGCGTCAGGGGCATCCGCCCGGGGTTGGTGATGATGATGGGAGCGACGACAGCGCAGGCGATGCTTCTGCTGATACTCGCGACGGGTCTCCTGCTGCTGCTCCGTCAGGTGATACCCGAGCTCAGCATCTTCGGGGCGGCGCTCCTGGTCTGGATAGGGTCGTCGGCCGTCAGGACCGCCCTGGGAGGTCACCGGAAAAACCCGCGTTTGGCGACGGGCGGGTCCTTCGCGAGGGGGTTCGCGATGACGGTGGCCAATCCGGCGTTCATCCTCTGGCTTCTGACCGTCGGAGCGACCGTGCTCGAAGCGGGGCTCAGCTCGTTCGGGTCCGTGGCCTACGCCATCTTCAGCATCGACATCCTGCTCAGCTCCGCGGGGGTGAGCCTGCTTCTGGTAGTCCTCTCCTCGAGGGGACGGAAACTGACTGGAGAGGTGGGGATTCGCGTCCTGACTCTGGCATCAGGGCTGGCGTTCCTCGTCATCGCGTTCGTCCTCGTCGCCCCCCTGCTCCAGTAAGTTATCCTGACGACATCGCCGACTTGGTACACGGAGCTAGGCCGTCACAACAGGCAGGGTACACCCATCGGCAGCAGGGACAGACGACGTGCGGACGGGTTGGGATGACATGGGTCGCGCGCGCTCTTCAGGGACACGGCCGCGGTTGCCATCCTCTCGCCGACGCGCTCCGAGGGAGGACGACGTGATGCCGACAGCGGTCGATCGAAAGGGGGGTCGGCCGCGCAAGCAGCCAGC
>CAZAMW010000152.1:0-1780 GCA_964486265.1 uncultured Nitrosopumilales archaeon
CCCGCCCTCCCTCCGAGACCTCCTTTCTTGCGTTGATGCCGTGCAGCGACAGCAGCTCCTCCGCGTCGGGCACCTGGAGTATCAGGACAGAAGGACCCTCTATCTCCGGCAGCTCGGCGCGGTACTCGGGCGAGACGATGTCCGCCAGGGACTTGAGGTGCGAGTCGGAGTAGGCCACCCCGAGCTGGTCGAGGGTGTTGCCAAAGGCTGAGATGACCTGCCCGCGGGTCGTGCCCTTCTTCTTCCCCGCGGCCCTGGGCGCCCTCTCCAGTTTGACCCTGACGACCGGGATCTCCTTCCCGAACCTGCCGCTGAAGGAGGCCCTCCAGTAGGGCGTGAGGTAGCTGTCGTAGGACTGCTCGGTGTCGATTATGATGGCGCTGGTGCCGGAGGCGACGGCGGCGCAGGCCGTCTGGAACGAGATGATGCTCTTCCCGAGCGCCTTCTCACCGTAGATCTGCGTAATGGTCCCCGTGGCGAGGCCGCCGTCGAACAGGGTGTCGATGGCCCTGCACTGGGTCTGGATCCGCCTCAGAGGCTCCACCTCGGCTGTCATCTCCTGAGCCCCTCCAGTGTCTGGAGACCTCTCGGCGTGATGGTATACACGAGCATGCCGTGGCCGCCGGGTTTCGAGTCCCTGCTCTCGAGCTTGATGCACTCGGCTGCGAACAGCCTGTCCAGCTCGGCTTCCACAGCCTGAGTGCCGTACTCCGCCGAGAGAAACTCGATGATTGAGGTACGCGTCGGCGTCTCGTACCTCTTGATGTCCTCGAGTACTATCGCCATCAGCTCGTCGTCGTTACGGCGGCGTCCTTCCGTCGTCTCCGGACCGGTTCTCGCAGGCTCGAACCTGGGCTCGAAGTTCCTCGGGATGAACACTCTCCGATGCCCGAAGTGCGCGTCGGCGATGACCGAGGCGTTCGGGAGGATTGGGTCGTGGGGTCGCTCCCTTGACCTGTCCCCCGTCCCCTCGTTCCACGCGTCGCTCGAAAGGAGCTTGTTGGGGAAAGCCTCCCAGGCGCTGTCGCTCAGGGCGTGCAGCTGGCTCGATGCGAGGATGAACGCGGCCCCGGAGTCCAGGACCTCCGACAGGAGCCTCTCCCTGTGCTGGACCCTGGGGAGGCCGCCGAAGATGCGGTGGGCCCCCGTGACCATTATGACTTCCGGCGCCGTGCTGGCCCCGGGAAGCATCGCGAGGAGCTTGGCGAGGAAGACCGCCGAAGCGACCTCGGCCGCTTGCTGGTACCTCGCTCCCGAGAAGTTTACGATTGAGCCGCTCAGCGAGAGCAGGGACCTGACAGACCCGTTCTCAGCCGACTCTAGGAACTTCAGACCGCCTATCCGGCCCTTCAGCTTGTCCACGTAGAATCCTCTGAAGCCTTCGACGCCGTCCATCGCGTCGAAGAGGACGGCCGGGCTCGCCGTGTTGTCGTGGACCGAGAGCTTGTGGAGAGCCGCGTCGACTATCGCCTCCTCCTCCGAGTCGAGGCCAAGCGCCGTGCAGTACGCCGAGGCGATCAGCTGGCCGTGTCTCGTGCTGTCGTCTTCCTCGATATGGAAGGCGTCGTGCAGGAAGCAGGTGTAGTCATAGTGCTCCATGTATCCGGAAACCTGCCGAGAGACCGCCCCGTCGGTGTCGAGCACAAGAACCCTGATGCCGATTTCGCGGCACGCGTACGCCAGGAGTGCCGAGAGTCCAGCAGACCCGTGTCCTCCTACGAGCAGCCTCTCATTCGTCTCGCCGAGCCTGAGCGAGACGCGGCCGCCCGTCTGTGCGTAG
>CAZAMW010000152.1:1790-4257 GCA_964486265.1 uncultured Nitrosopumilales archaeon
GCCAGACCGGCGGTGACGCCTTCGTGCACGTCCCGCCTTCGCTCATCGCCGCCGTGGGCGCCGAATTTGTATTCATGCGGTGTGAGGCGGTATGTTGCTTAAAGGCAATTTCTCACCTAAGATCAGTACCTTAGGTACTACCGAAGCTCCGCTGGCCCTATCCGGACACCAGAGAGCCTACGACGGCGTCTGAGAACCTTCTCAGGAGGGCAGCGTGAGTCCCGGCACCATCGTCGAAGGGCTGGTTCGTCAGTATGGTGCAGCTCAGGCCGGTCCTCGGGTCTGCCCAGACGAGCGTCCCGGTCGCTCCACGGTGCCCGAACGTCTGTGGGGAGACCGCGTCCCCGAAGAAAGAATTGCGAGAGGCCTTCAGTTGCCATCCCAGGCCCCAAGGAGCGTTGTCAAGGCTCGCGCCCGTCTGCATCGAGGAGGAGTCTTCGACCTGGTTTGTTAGCATCGCACCGACGGTCGACGGGCTTAGGACCTGCGCGGTCCCCGCCCTCCCACCGTTCAGGAACATCGAGAGGAACTTCGTCAGGTCGGCAACGGTGGAGACCATCCCTCCCCAGGGAGACCCGAGGCTCCACCAGTACCGGCTGTTCCAATTCCAGGTGACCGCGTCAGCTTCCCCATATTGGAAGCCTGTGGTCGGGATGTTGACCAGGCTGACTCTTTTTACCTTGTCCCAGTCGACGCCGTACGACGTGTCCCTCATGCCGAGGAGGTCGAAGACCTCGCGTCGTGCGAAGTCTGCGAGAGACTGCCCCGTGACGCGCTGGATGATGTCCATGAGCATGGTCATGCCGCTGCTCGAGTAGCTGAAGCTGGAACCGGGCTCAAAGACGAGGGGCGTTCTGTAGGTCCTCCGGATGAATTCCTGAAGCGTAGCGTGGCTGGACCTAAGTGCCCGATTCTCGGGGAGCTGGTCCGGCAGTCCGCTCGTGTGACAGAGGAGCTGCCGTACCGTGATCCTGTCTCTCCTGCCTCCGTCTCCGAACTCGGGGACGAGCGAGGAAACGCGCTCGTCCAGTCCTATCCGACCTCTGTCCACCAGTATCATCGCACAGGTGGCCGTGACCGGCTTCGTCACTGACGCTGTGAGAAACATCGTGTCCGCCTCGACCGGGAGGTCCTCGACGAGAGACCTCCTGCCGAAGGCCTCAGGCTCTAGCACAACGCCGTTGTGGCTCACCTGGACGGCGCAGCCCATGACTCTCTTGTCCTCGACGGCCTTCCGGAGGGTCTCGTAAGCTGCGGACAATCCCGTGGCGGAAACCCCTGCCCTTCCCGGACTTCGACTAGTTGGGGCGTGCAAGTTGGCAAGAATGGCCGGACTTCGAAGATTTATGCTGTAGGGTCTTCAGTTTTGCAGGCTGTGCGCCGTCCTTCCAGCCTGCTCGAGCTGGCGGCTAGGAGGAGACGGCTGAGGCGACCGGTCTCGGTTAGATGGCTTCCACAGCCGTACACGGCGGAAAATGCCTGCGCGCATCGAGCGTGAGCAGAACACCGCAAGGATGCTCGAGGGGCTCAGGCAGAAGTACGAGCCAGGAGAAAGGACTAGAGCATCAAACGCCTCATCAGGAAGCCGAAGAACGTGCGGGATTCCATGTTCGCTGCCCGCCCTGAATGGAGGCCTTCGGACCGAGTGACGAGGACGGCTCTCACGAGACTTAATTATAGAGCGCTCGAGTTCAAGCTCGTTGAAGACGAGGAGGCCCAACGTAGTCATCTACATGCAGATGCTAAGGCTTCTCCTCGGCGGTGCGAGGGGACCGTCGAACCTCGCGCAGGCTCTCGGCCTGAATTTTGCCAAGTTCATGGAATTTGCGAACTACCTAGAGTCGAGGCAGCTCATCAGAAAGGAGACCCAGGGTGAGCACGAGGTCTTCTACATAACCCCCGCCGGGGCCCAGGTCCACAGGGACTGGAGGGCCGTGGAGGAAAGGCTGGGGGACGTATCTTAGGTGAGGAAGGGTTTTATGCGAAAACCACGAGCTCAGCCCGTTGCCTGACAAGGCCGAGGTCGACATAGCGCTCTACGAGGTGAACGACGATTTTGCCGCTCACATCGAGAAGAGCAGCGGCCGGATCAGGGTGCTTTCTGTGATCACTCTGGTCATATCGGTCGTACTGCTCGCTTCGTACTTCTCCCAGATAGTGTACCCCTTCGTGACAGGTCAGACTACGGTGACCGTGAACCTCGTCGACCCCTCCCTGCTGGCTCTCGAGATCGTCCTCGTCCTGCTCACGCTCGCCTGGCTCTACGTCGGCGCCGTCAACCTGCTCTTCTCTACGAGGATGGCTAAGGCTGTGAAACTGGCGCGTGAACATGGGAGAAGCGTCGAGAGAATGATCGAAGGTGGTCAGCCATGATTCCACAGAGACCGGGTTGCTGCTGAGACGCTTCTTCAGGTGACGGAGCCAGAGTCCCCTGTGGAGATAACTTGTTTCAGGTGTTTCCCCTCTA
>CAZAMW010000153.1:0-4031 GCA_964486265.1 uncultured Nitrosopumilales archaeon
GCATCTCGCTTTCATCGTCATGGCCGTCCTCAGCCTCCTGGCTGCCATCCCGGCGTCCCAGACCGGCTCGCGACCCAAAGAAACCGTTATCTATCGCAACGAGTCCTTTTAGGACTGATGGTCCTCTACGCAAAGGACGTCGTCGAACCGACCTTCCTGTGCCTCCCACCAGACACCAACGCGCTCGAGGCGGCACGTCTGATGAGGGACAAGCGACAGGGGTACGTCGTGGTCGTGACCGACGGCAAACCGGAGGGGATCGTGACAGAGTGGGATTATCTCTCCAAGGTGGTCGCAGAGGGCAAGGAGATATCGAAGGTCGTGCTCCGAGAAATCATGAGCGGAGGGCCGATCTCGGTCTCCGCCAACGAGGGCATCGAGGGCGTGTCCAGGATAATGACGGAGAAGGGCGTCAGGAGGGTGCTCGTCGTGCAGCAGGACAAGGTCGTCGGGGTGATAACCTCGAGGACGATCCTTGCGCGGCTCGAAGAGTACATCGACAAGGTCTCCACCACGATAGCTCGACTACAGGCGCCGCCCCCCTGAGAAAGCTATAAACCGAGACCTCCCGGGTTCTGTCTCGTTGTCAAAGCCCAGCGGAGTCGTGCCGAACCACAAGCACTGTCCGGTCTGCGGCGTCTCGATCTCCCCGAGCAAGAACTACTGCTCCACCGAGCACGAGGAGATGGACGAGAAAGCGCAGAGGCGCATGCGGAACTTCAGGTCGCTTACCCTCCTGCTGATGGTCGTCGCGATGGTCGCGCTCGTCGGCCTCACGCTCTACCTGAGAGCTCGCGGCTGAGACCCCTTCAGATTCCCCTGTTCCCGATGAGCTTCCAGAGCTCGTCTGTCGGCGCGTCCGTCACCTTCTCGACGCTGCCCTCCCTTCGGATGAGGAGCCTGCCCCCCCTCCGGAATCTGCCCACCACCGTCGCCTCCGAACCGGCTTCCCGGACTGCATCTGCCACTTCGCGCTCCCTGCCGTGCTCCACCGATATCAGCAGCGTCCCGGAGCTGATGAGCCGGAGAGGGTCGAGCTTCAGCAGGGAACAGACTGCTTCAGTCTCCTTCCCGACCGGCACGTCGCCCTCTCGCAGCTCGAACCCGAGCCCCGCGGCACGCGACGTCTCGTAGGCGGCGCCGAGGACGCCGCCTTCCGTGCAGTCGTGCATGGCGTGGACCGCGCCCGTACCGTAGGCCGAGACCGCCTCGTCCACGACGCTCATCCTGTCGATGTACCTGCGGGCGGCCGCGACGGCCTTCGGCCCCATCTTCCTCGCCACGAGCCTGGACTCGGACGCGCAGATGGCCGTCCCCTCGACCCCGGCCGTCTTCGTGACCATCACCGAGTCGCCGTCCCTGGCACCGGCCGCGGTCACGTAGGCTGAGGCGAACGCGAACGCCGTCGTGATGACTATGGGCCTCCTCAGGCCCGGCGTGAGTTCGGTGTGACCGCCGACGATGGTTATCCCGAGGTCGGAGGCAGTCCTGTGCATCTCGGAGGACATGGCCGCCACGTCCTCCACCGATGAGTGGTCCGGCAGCAGTATTATCGACTGGAGGAACTGAGGCCTGTTCCCGCTGGTCGCTATGTCATTGGCGCTCACGTTCACCGCGTACCATCCGACCCTCTCCTTCACCCCGGTGACGGGGTCCGAGGAAACGATCAACCTCGTGTCCCCGTGCTTGACCACGCCGAAGTCCACCCCGAGCGAGGGCGCAACCACGAGGTCCTTCGAGGGGGCCCCCGTCATGCCCAGCAGGTACCTCTCCAGGATCTCGGGGGGGAGCTTCCCCAATCTCAGTTCCAAGTGCTTCTCCCGGTCGCGTCGTCGTGTCGCCGGAAGGAGCGGTCCGACCGGTTCATCCCCTTTCCTTCAGCCACTTCGCCGCGCTGCTGAAGACCGGGTTGTCGCTCACGTTGATTATCGGGATGGTCACGCTCGTCTCCTTGAAGGTAATGCTCGGCCGGAACTCCGGCATCTCGCTGTACGACACCCACGGCCAGAGCAAGAGGCCGTCGGCCCACTGGAAGTTCGGTGCGATGCTCCCCGCCTGCATCCCAGTGCACCGAAGCCTTATCATGTCGCCGAGGTTGAACTCCTGATGCTCGTGCATGACCAGCTCCTCGTAAGGCTTGAACGATACCTTTACCAAGATTGTACCGTATCGAGCCGCTAGGCGATTTATAACTTTCGAGAGGTGCTAGACCTCTGGACCTTCCTGCTTCTCCGACTCGAGCAGCGACCTGTGGAGCATTATCGGAGCGTCGTAGAAGAGCGCGAGCGCTATCGAGTCCGAGGCACGATACCCTCGCATGAGGACCTCCTTCCCCCTGCCTATGAACTGTAGGTCCGCACGGAGGACCTGCCCCGAAGGATAGACCTCAACCCCGGCCAGATGAAGCCCCTCTTTCTCGGCGAACTCCTCGAGCATGTTGAAGAGCGAGGGGACGGACGACCTGTCCCCGCGGACGAACCTCTGCATGTGCATCGCGGTGTCCCCAGAGAAGGCGCGCATCACGAAGCTCCTCTGGTCGCCGGCCTTCAGGGAGACAACTCCCTCGACACCGTGGGTGTCGGCGAACCCTACCTCCCCCACCTTGACGGCCACGTAATCGCCGTAGGGGCTTCCTTTCAATCGGTCTTCAGGCCTCCGGTTGATATAAAATTCTTTCTTGATGGTCAACGGTTCAGGTCGTCCCTCAGGTCCCGGAGTGCCTCTTCCGCCCTCGCGAACGCATCCCTCGCTTTCGCCGCGTCGCCTCTCTTCACTTCGATGGTGACGGCGTTGAGGAGCGCTTGCATGCCTGTAAGCCGGCCGCGCAGCTGGCCCTCGCCCCTGGCGAGCCGGCCCAGCTCGTCGTTCACTCTGAACATCGCCCTCAGCACGACCTGGCGCCGGACGGGGCCCACGACCGTCTCCTTCAGCTCGTCGAACGCCCGCTCTAGGTCCAGGAGCCGGGGGTCCGGTGGCAAGAGGGACGTTTGCCGTCTACTGAGGGGCCGAAGGCGCCGCGGACGGCGATGCCGCCGGTTTGTTGACCTGCCTGTTGACCGCGTCAGCCAGGTAGTGACCGCTCACGGTGACCTTGACGCTCTTCACTCCCTTGACCTGCTCGACGCTGCTCTTCATGTCCTGCGAAATTTTCAGGGCGAATATCGGTGGGCAGTATGGAGTCGTGGCGTGATACAGGATGTCGACGTTCCCTCCCTGTATGTCGAGCTTCTCGATGAGGTTCATCTCAACGATAGGCACTCCTATCTCGGGGTCGATGACCTTGGAGAGCTGTTTCTGGACCTCCTTCAGGTCGACCTCTTCTGTGGACATGAGAATCGCGACCGCCGGCGTCTATTTATGACTATCCGTAGATGTCGGGTCTTCTCGGAGGCAAGTCGGTGCCGTTGCCGCCCTCCAGGTTCGCCGCTATCTTGGTGGCCACCTCGCCCAGACGGGTGGTCTCCACCTCGAAGCCCAGCATCTTCTGGAGCACCGAAAGCAGCTGCATTACCGACAACGGATGAGGCGTGGGCTCCCCGTGGTCCACGGAGAGCTTGTACCCTCTCATCCCGTGTTTCTGCGCCAGTGCCACGACCAGTGATGCGAAGTATGGTGCCGGCTCGTCCCTGATTATCTCCACTCCGAGTTTCTCCAGCTCCTCGACACCCTTCCCGTCGGTCGCGAACCCCTTCACGGCGGGCGAGGCGACCGGGGACCCAGCCTCCTCCGTCCATCTGGTTCCGACCGAGACCACCCTGCGGACGCCGAGCTTCTCTGCGTAACCAAGGACCGCCTCGCAGTACTCGTACTGGTGCTCGACGGGGGAAGCGTCGCCAGCCAGGAGTACCATGTCCCTGTCCGCCCTGAACCTGTAGAAGCTCGTCGAAGAGAGACGGATCATCCCGTCGTCCGATATCATCACGAGAGGTGGCATGGCCGAGGAGTAGAGCGTCGCGAGCTTCTCGAACTTCATGTTCTTCAGCATGAACTTGCCGAGCTCCCTGGCCTGCGAGTAGAGCGCCTTGTACTGC
>CAZAMW010000153.1:4041-4253 GCA_964486265.1 uncultured Nitrosopumilales archaeon
CGACAGAGAGACGAGCATGACCGGGTCCTTCAGCTCCGGCCTTGCGTCCTCCTCGATCGTCTCCCACATCACAGTTCGGCTCGACCAGCCCCGCTGAAGATAAAAGGGCATTGGTCGGAAGTCACGCGTCGATCAGCGTGTAGTACCTGCCGCCAAGTCTTTCGAGACGGACGGGCAGGTTGTAGCATTCGCTCAGGTTCTCGGAGGTGAGG
>CAZAMW010000154.1:0-922 GCA_964486265.1 uncultured Nitrosopumilales archaeon
GCCCACTGACCTGTTCTTCAGTCGCAGGTCGGAGGCATGACACTTCCTGCACCTTGTCGCCGCGAGCGCGTTCCTGGAACCACACTTCAGGCAGACCTTGAGGAAGAGGCGCTTCTTCTGTGCTATCTGCTTCTTTGTAACATCAGCAATTGGCATGAGCTATCCGGTCTTTTTCTGCCCCTTCGATTCTCCCTTAAGGACTTTTCGAGGCGAGAATCACCGAACAGTATTAATCGTGACTGGGGTCAGGCGGCTTCGGATGTCGCGTCGGTCGAGAAGGAGCGGGAAGAAGAACCCGAGGCTGAATGTCTACCTTGGCATCTTCATAGCAGCGATACTGATCATCTCTGTCGGCGGCTTCTACGTCTATGAGAACCCCGCCAAGCCGAGCCAGTCGAGCACCACGTCCAGCACGAGCTCGTCGATCAGCTCGAGCTCTTCCGGAGCCGGACCCTATGCCGTGCTCGACACGAGCCAGGGCACCATCGTCATCGAACTATTCCCGAACGTCGCTCCCGTCACGGTCTCAAACTTCGAGAGCCTCGCGAACTCCGGCTTTTACAACGACCTGGTTTGGCACAGGATCGTGTCCGGATTTGTGATTCAGACGGGCGACCCGAACACCAGAAATGCGGTCAACAGCACGAGGAACATCTGGGGCCAGGGACAGGGTCCAGACACCGAACCACTCGAGGCGAACTCGAGCTATCCCAACAATGTCGGTTATGTCGCAATAGCCCACACCTCGGCGACGACCACGGGAGGGTCAGAGTTCTACATCAACCTCGCAGACAACAGCGAGCTCAACGGGCAGTACACCGTCTTCGCCAAGGTGATCCAGGGCATGAACGTAGTTGACGCAATCGCGGCGCTGCCGGTGTACACCAACTCGAACTCTTTCACTTTCGACCAGCCCATCAAC
>CAZAMW010000154.1:932-4251 GCA_964486265.1 uncultured Nitrosopumilales archaeon
CCATACAGAGCACTCCCTGAGCTTAAAGGACGGAGACTGCACCACAAAGCTTAACGTGATTCGTGCGAGCCAGCATCCATGGAGCGGCTCTGCAGGAGGCGACGCGCGGTCTCCCCGAAGTATCTCGCGGCACTTGCGATAGTCCTCTTCGTCAGCGCGGCCCTAGCCGGCTACTACTCCTACGGGATACAGGCCTCGGGCACGAAGGCGAACTCTTCCACGACGACCTCGAGCACTTCGACCGGGAGCAGCTGCGCCTCCGCTCCCCCAGTCAATGGAGTGAAGCTCAGCCCGACGACCTTCGGCGCGATAACCGAGTACACGCTCTCCGCGAACAGGACTCCGGCGGGCTTCGCTGTCGCGCCCGACGGGTCTGTGTGGTTCGGCGAATGGGGACTGCCTGGAGTCGGGCATCTTCTGCCAAACGGTACACTAAACGAGTACAGATGGCCGTACCCGGACAGCTCGGCGGTCAGTCTGTGCGGACAGGAGACGCAGATATGGGGCGTCGCGTTGTGGAACGGTACCGTGTGGGGAGCGGACAACATCTACTCCCGGCTTGTCTCCGTCAATCCAGCCACGGGACAGACCGAAGAGGTCAACCTGACTAGCGGAATCTTCCCGTACACCCTCGCGGTGGGAGCAGGGGACCTGTGGTTCACCGACAACATCGCACCCGGCACGATCGGGAAGCTGACCCCGAACAGTACGGCGGCGCAGTACTACTCACTTCCGAACAGCAAGAACGCGCTTTCTGAGTATATTCTCTTCCAGAACGACACGCGGGCCTTCGTCCTTACGGCTGACCCACTTAACTTCAAGGCAGCACTCTATTCTTTCAACCCGAGCTCAGCGAACCCGATCTTCACCCCCGTCGGCGGCAACCAGACGCTCTACGAACCCAGCGGAATCGCCTTAGCAGACGGAGGTATCTGGGCGACAGAACACTCGGCCTCCGCGATGGCGTTCCTCAACTTCACCACCGACCGGTGGACAATCTACCCCACGTCAACGGTGCCTTACGTCCCGACGGTACTGACGTACTTCGACGGTTCCAATGGCACCGCCGTTTGGTTCAACGAACATTACTCGAACAGGATGGGCGTGTTAACCGGAGACGGAAGATACCTCACCGAGTACAGCATAACGAACCCGCCACTGTTCAACATCACGACGATTCTTGAGAACTACAACATGGTCACGATGGGGCTGGCTGCCGATGGGGCGTGGTTCGCTGCAGCGACAGCTGGGATTGTCGGCTTTGTTAACGGGTCTTACTCGCCTCCGTTCTCGATTTCGGCGACCTCGACGTCGCTGACGGTCGCTCCGGGAGGCTCTGCCCTGATGGGCATCCGGTACTCGGGCAACGTGTCGGGCGCGAACCTTTCGCTGCAGTTCGAGGACAACGAGTTCTACAACGGCACGGCGAAGCTCCTTACGTTCACCCCGGGAACCCTCACCACCTCGGGTGGAGACAGCAGTCTCGCACTCACAGTATCTGCATCAAGCTCCATAGCGCCGGGAACGTACGTAGCGGCGGCGACAGTTACGAACGGAAGCGTTTACCGGACCGTCTACTTTGACGTGGTCGTTACGTGAACATCCCCGGAAAACGACAAGGCGGGCGAGGATGGGACGATGACGCGGCGACCGGTCAACGGTTGATGACCCCGCCCACGAGTGTTGCAATCTCGCTTGGAGTCATGGCGACCTTAACCCCGGCGGACCTGAACGCGGAGATCTTTGAGTCTGCCGTGCCGAGGTTCCCGTAGATTATCGCCCCGGCGTGGCCCATCCTCTTCTCTTTGGGCGCGGCGCGGCCGGCCACGTACGAGAAGACGGGTTTGGGGAACTTTGTGTCCGAGATGTAGCGCGCGAGCCGCTCTTCAGAGTCTCCGCCTATCTCTCCCACGGCCACCACTCCCTCGATGTCGTCCCTCGTGCGGACCCAGTCAAACCAGTCTATCATCGTGGTACCGTTGACGGGGTCTCCCCCTATCCCGAGGGCGATCGCCTGCCCAAATCCTCCCAGTGAGAGCTGGTTGGCTATCTCGTACATCAGCGTGCCACTGCGCGAGAACAGCGCCACCCTGCCGGCCTTGAACGAGGGGGCAGGCATGATGCCCATCTTTATCTTGCGTGACGGGATTATCACTCCTGGCGTGTTGGGTCCAACCACTGTCACGCCTCGGGCCCTGGCGAGGTCTATCATCTTCAGCTCGTCCCTTATCGGGACGTGCTCGGTTATCGCCACGACGAGCTTGACCCCCGCCAGTATCGCCTCCTCGACGGCTGAGTAGAAGTACGGAGCCGGCACGAAGACGATGGAGCATCTCGCGCCCGTCTTGGCGACCGCCTCAGCCATCCCGTCGTAGACCGGGACGCCCTCGACCCTTTCGCCCGCCCTCCCGGGTGTCACTCCGGCTGCTACGTTGGTTCCATACTGGAGCATGAGCTTGGTGTGGAGACTGCCGAACTTGCCCGTGATACCCTGGACGACGATCGGTTCGCCCTGCTCGGGTAGGGTCATGCGAGCCCCACCACCGCTTTCACTGCCTCCGGAGCCGTCGGATACAACTTCACGGGTGTCCCCGCCAGGAGCTTGCGCGCCTCCTCTTCCTCCGCTCCACTAATCCTCGCGTAGACGGGAGGAGTCGGTCCTTCGTTGACCACGTTCTTCAACCCCGCAGCGACGTCGGTGGTCCGGGTGATGCCGCCGAAGATGTTGACCAGGATGCGCTCCGCGTTGGGCAGCTTCTTGACGAGCCTGAGCGCGGCCTCGACCCTCGACTGCTGAGAACCCCCGCCGAGGTCCAGGAAGCAGGCGGGCTTGCCACCGGCGTCAGCGACCAGGTCGAGAGTCGAGAGGACCAGGCCCGCCCCGTTGCCCACGACCGCTATGTCGCCGTCGAGCCTCACGAACGCGAATCCTTCCTTCGCAGCCTCTCCCTCGAGAGGGTCCTCCGGCTGAAGCTGGGAGAACTCCGGATGCCTGAAGAGAGCGTTGTCGTCCAAGATGACCTTCGAGTCGAGCGCCAGCAGAGACCCGTCCGGAAGGGTCGCCAGCGGGTTGATCTCAGCGAGCTCGCACTCTTCCTCCCTGACGAGCCGCTCCAGGCTCAGGGCTATATTCACAAAGACGTCCCCGCTGCTCCCCGAGAGTCCGAGACGGACGGCCACCGACTCCGCTGCGGCCCTCGTAAGGCCCGACACCGGGACCGGCTCTAGGACCTGGTCTTTCGTCGACTCGACCTCGATACCCCCCGACCTCGTCGCTATCAGGACGAAGCTCCTCCTGCTGCGGTCAAGAGTCACCGAG
>CAZAMW010000155.1:0-4161 GCA_964486265.1 uncultured Nitrosopumilales archaeon
GGACGCCGCTCGACCTGAAGACCGGCAGGAGGGTCTACGCCCGGCTCGCCGGGATAGGAAAGGACGACGCCCGCATGGTTGTTGACGCATTCGCTCTCCAAGGCTCATACGCGGAACCGGTGCGCGTGGCCCGTCTGCTCGCCAGGGCCAGACGCGCGGATCACGCTGCGACCTGAATGTCCGCGACCAGCTCCAGGTATCTGGGGCCGACCTCCCTGACCTTGCGCACGCTGAACCTGACCCCCGTCCCGAGGATGCCCGAGACCTCCCGGGACAGCTCCCTCTCCGCCTCCCCGTAGTCGTACCCCGAGACGTGGCGGTAGTAGTGGACCCAGCCATTCCCCCTGGTCATCTTCGCTGCAGTCTCGAGGAACCTGTGAGATTGAGAGGGGTGCGGCATCAGCACGCGGTCGAATTTGATGTCGAGCACCTCGGGCAGCCTGCGCGCGTCCTCGTTGAGCGTGGTGGTCAGGCCCTCGACCTTGTTCATCTTGTTGTTTCGGAGATGCAGCTGGAACGCGACCCCGTTCAGCTCGTTGCTGTAGAGGGTCGCCCCCCTCTTCTTGGAGAGCGTGTTGGAGTACGGCCCGACTCCCGCGAACATGTTCAGGACGAGCTCCTGCGGCCGCGTCATCTCGACGACCCTCAGCCTCTCCGTCGAGAGTCTGGGGGAGAAGTAGCACTTCTCGACGTCGACGGCAAATCGGAGCTGGTTCTCTCTGTGGACAGTGAGGGTCCTCTGCTCGCCTGCGATGTACCTCAGCTTCCGGAGGCGGAAGTCGCCCTCGAGGCCGCCCTCCTGGTCGAACACTGCCTTCACATTCTTCATCGATGCAAGGATGGCTGCTCCGACACGGCCGCCCTGCCCCTTCACCGAGTCGTCCAGCTTCACTATGGCGATGTCTCCGATTATATCTATCCCTGTCTCGACGGCCCTGGCCTCTCGCTCGGAGAGGACCCCCTCAAGGGATTTTTGCAGCAGCCTGACCAGGTCCCGTTTCACCGCCTTTCCCGAGGCTCACTCCTCGGCGGCCTCCCTCGGCACGCCCCGCGTCACATAGTAGTACTGACCATTCTCCTTCTGCTCCCTGTCCAACTTGCCGTCTGGCTTGTTCACCCTGGGCCTCCCGCTGTTGATATCCCGCCGGTAGGTAAGGCCGACCTCCTTCAGGAAGATGTTCATCCCGTCCTCCTTTCCGAGGGGCGCCGTTGCGTAACCGACCTTCCCAGGCCGACCCGTGAACACGAGCATGCGGTCGGAGACCAAGTCCAGGAGCTGTATGTCGTGGTCGATGACCATCGCGCTCTTGCCGACCGCCTTGACCAGCCTGCCGATCGCCTTGGCAATGACGAACCTGTCCTCGACGTCCACGAACGCGCTCGGTTCGTCCAGCGCGTAGATGTCCGCCTCTTGGGCGAATGTCGCGACAATCGCGACCTTCTGGAGCTCGCCTCCGCTGAGCTCCGAGACGTTCCTCGCCAGGAGCTTCTCCATCCTGAGCGGGACTGCGAGCGAGGCCTGCAGGTTGGGGTCGTCGTAGCCCTTTCCGACCTTCTCGGCGAAGAACTCCTGGACGGTGCCTGGAAAGTCTGACCTGAGGTACTGGGGTTTGTAGGCGATCTTCGCCCCGACGTTGACGCTGCCCGAGTCGGGCCTTTCCTCACCCGCGAGTATGCGCAGGAAGGTCGTCTTGCCCAGCGCGTTCGCTCCGATGATCCCGAGGACGATGCCCCGCGTCAGCTCCCCCCCGCTGGCGTCGAGGGAGAATCCCGGGTAGGTCTTACTGATGTCCGTATAGCTCGCAACGACCTCGGTCGACTGCTGGCTCTCGACCGCCGTCGGGGTCCGGAAGGTCACCGCCCTTTCCCTGAACCTTATGTTCTCCTGCGGCAGCATCCCCTCCAGCAGCGAGTTGATGCCGGTACGGGATGGGTAGAGGGACGAGACGACCCCGTAAGCGCCCGGCTCACCGTAGATTATCTGGACGTAGTCGCTCGCGTAGTCCAGGAACGTGATGTCGTGCTCGACCAGGACCACGAACTTGCCCTTGGCGGCTATCTCCCTGATGAGACGGGAGACGGCCATCCGCTGGTACACGTCGTTGAAGGAAGACGGTTCGTCGAAGAGGTAGATGTCAGCGTCCTTGAGCGCCGCAACCGCCACGGCCACGCGCTGCAGCTCGCCGCCGCTAAGGTCCGGGACGTTCTTGGGGAGCGCCTCGATGAGGCCCAGCTCCGCTATGACCTTCTTGCTCTCCCCTGTCTCGTCGACCTTCTCTAGCAGCGACCTGACGTCCTTCCTCCATATCTCGGGCAGCTTGTAGACCGCCTGGGGCTTCAGCGACACGCGGACCTCCCCCGTCGAGACGCGCTTGAAGTGCTCCTTCAGCTCCCGCCCGCTCAGATAGTCGAGGAACTTGTCCCACGACGGTTCGTGCTCATAGTTCCCGAGGTTCGGGATGAGCTGCCCCGAGAGGATCTGGAGAGCGGTCGACTTGCCGACTCCGTTCCTTCCCACCAGCCCGACCACCTGCCCTCTTCTGGGGGTGGGGAGCCTGTAGAGCCTGAACGAGTTTATGCCGTACTGGTGGACCTTGTCCTTCGTCAGTTCCTCGCCGAGGTTGAGAATCGTGATGGCGTCGAACGGGCAGACCTTGACGCAGATGCCGCAGCCGATGCAAAGCGTCTCCGAGATAACGGCGAGCTTCTCCTCTCCGAGGTGGATGCAGTCCTCGCCGTTGATGTTGACGGGGCAGTCCCTGATGCACTCTAGGCCACACTTGTCAGAGTGGCAGAGGTCATCGTCCAGGACCGCGATCCTGTGCACCATCATCTGGAGCGGCGCGTCAGTTGGTTCTTAGCCTTTTGGCGATTGGACAGAAGGTGCAGACCTTCGGGTCGCCTGCAAGGGAGAGGCCCTCGTAACTGTACTTCTTCCTCGCCTCGGCCCAGACCGCGTCCTCCCTGTGCTCCCCGTTCAGGTGCATCGTCTCGTGCTCCTCGATGAGCGGTCTCAGCCTGCAGCCGGAGCAGTAGCTCTTCACGAACGCCACCCTGCCTCCCGTGGAGTTGTAGAGCATCAGCGCCGCAGTCCCGCCCGTGAGCCACGCCATGAGGGCGAACGCGAGAGGTCCGAGCGTCGCCGAGAGCAGGTAGCCTATCGTGACCGTCATCGCGAGAAGGGCGACTCCGAGCAGCCCTCCCTCCCTGCCGCTCGGATACGAGAAACCTATCGCCCTCTTGGGAATCGACGAAAGAAACAGCGGAGGGAACGCCAGCGTGACGAGACGGGAAAGGGTGACGAACCTGACTTTGTGTGCCGAGACCTCCTCTCCCCGCGTCTTCAGGACATGTGACTCCTGCATTTACGTTCTCCCTAGCAACGCGGCCGCTGGTACCATCGCGCAGGTCGCTTATTTATGCGAAGTCTGGTTACGGTACATCTTGCCGATTCGTTCCTCCAGCCGGCCACCGAACTGCCTGGCCTCCTTGGCGACGGTCGGTGTGAGGTCGAGCGAGAGCGGAGATATCGATATCGCGTCCTCCTTGTGGACGGCGTAAACGTCGGAGTCCCTCTGGAAGGTGGGCAGGCGCGCTCCCCAGACCCAGTAGTAGGGCCGTCCCCTCGGGTCCTTCCTCTCGATTACGTAGTCGCGGTACTTCCGCACCTCTATGGAGGTGAGTTTCACCTTGGTCCCCTCGACCGTGTTCCAGGGGAAGTTCACGTTCAGCAGGCTCACCCCTTCGGGAAGCCCGTTCTCGAGCACCTCGAAGGTGATCTCGGCGGCGATGCGCGCCGGCAGGTCGAACCTCGAGTCCTTCTGGCCGTGGCTGAACCTGCTCGTGGGATGGACCTCCATCGAGAAAGCGATGGAGGGTATGCCGAGCAGCGCCGCTTCCATCGCCGCGGCGACGGTTCCGGAGGCGAGGATATCCTGGATCGTCAGGTTCTCTCCTATGTTGATCCCGGAGACGAGCATGTCGGGCCTGCGCGGGAGCATCTTGTTGACCCCCACCATCACAGAGTCTGCCGGGCTCCCGGAGACGGCGTGGCAGACCCGGCCGTGCACGAGCACCTTCTCCACCCGCAGCGGTCTGTGGAACGTCAGGCTCATCCCGGCGGCGCTCATCTCGCCCTCCGGGGCGATTATCATGACGCGC
>CAZAMW010000156.1:0-4161 GCA_964486265.1 uncultured Nitrosopumilales archaeon
GGGTCTTCTCGAACTTCGGCGTGACCTTCACCAGGGTCGATGCCCGCGACCCGGACGCGGTATCCAGGGCCAGGCGCGACAGGACGAAGATGGTCTGGCTCGAATCGCCGACCAACCCTCTCATGGTCGTCCTGGACATCCGCGCGGTTTCCAGGTCCGCGAAGAAGGACGGCCTCATGGTGGTGGTCGACAACACATTTGCTTCTCCGTATCTGCAGAACCCGCTCAAACTCGGGGCGACGATCAGCCTCCACAGCACGACGAAGTACGTCTCCGGGCACAGCGACATGATAGGGGGCGCGCTGGCGGTCTCGGACGAGGGCGTCTACGAGAGGCTAAAGTTCCTCCAGAACGCTATGGGTGCCGTCCCCAGCCCGTTTGACTGCTATCTGGCCCTGAGGGGACTGAGGACGCTCCACCTGCGGATGGACCAGCATTCGAAGAACGCGCAGGCGATAGCGGAGCTGCTCCGGTCAGACCGAAGGGTCGGCGAGGTCTTCTATCCGTACCTTGCGGACTCGCCCACCTACAGCATCGCCAGGAAGCAGATGTCGCAGGGGGGCGGTATGCTCTCCTTCAGGGTCAGGGGAGGCTACAAGGCCGCGGAGCGGTTCCTGGAGTCGCTCCGGCTCTTCTCCATAGCCGAGAGCCTCGGGGGGGTCGAGTCGCTCGCCGAGCATCCGGGGCGGATGACGCATTCGTCGCTGCCAGAGAAGGAGAGAAGGGAGATGGGGATAACCGACGACCTGATCCGTCTTTCAGTCGGCGTGGAGGATACCCAGGACCTGCTCGACGACGTGAGGAAGGCCCTCGAATCCGTCTAGTGCTTTCTCTGCGTCGCTGCCTTTACCTTCTTCTCGTATTCCTCGAGTTTCTTCTTCTTCGCCTCAGCCTTCTTGGCGTCGTACTGACCTAGAGGCGCGTCTCCCTCGACATAGCCATGGGCTATTTTGATCACGTTCTTCACGAGCGTCCTCGTCTTTTCGTCGCGCTTGTCTAGGACCACCTGGAGGTTCCTTCGGTCGAGGACCTTGAACTCGGGTACGCGCTCGAGCTTCTTGAGCCCCTCTATGGCGCTCTCCATCGCGAACTCGTTCCCGAAGAGACCCCTCACCTCCCAGTCGCCTGGCATGCCAGCTGTGCGCCCAAAGTCCGAATAAAAGCATTCGAGCGCCACGAGACGTTATATCGGCGTCGCCTGGCATCGCCGGTCATGGGCAGCGCGAGAGGCGGCCGGCGGCTACATGACCGCCGTTTCTTGAGCGCCAACTTTCTCCTCTTCTATCTGGCCTTGGCGGATTTCATAGGCCACATGCTCGTGGCCGGCAACTACGGGTACTTCCGGGACGAGCTCTACTACATCGTGAGTGGCCAGCATCTGCAGCTTGGGTACGTCGACTTCCCTCCGCTCATTGCGTACATCGCGGCGGTCCTCTACCCTTTGACGCACGACTCCCTCGTCTCCATCCACGTGGTCCCTGCCCTGGCGGGTTCGGTCCTCGTCTTCCTTACCGGCCTTGTGGCTCGGGAGATGGGAGGGGGACGGGTCGCCCAGTTCCTGGCGGCGCTCGCGGTGCTGGTCTCTGCCCAGCTCGCCTTCGCATCGATCTTCTCGATGGACATCATCGACGCTCTCTGGTGGACCCTCATCTCATACCTCGTCGTCCGCATGATCAAGTACAAGAGCGAGAGGGTCTGGCTGTTGGTGGGTCTCGTCGCCGGGATCGGCCTCATGACCAAGCTGACGATAGCGTTCTTCCTTCTCGCCATCCTTATCGCCCTCTTCGTCAGCTCGCGACGGGTCGTCCTCAGCCGCTGGCTCATTCCCGCCCTGTTTATCGCGGCAGCCATAGTATCGCCGTACGTCATTTGGAACGCCATGAACGGTTGGCCCACCGTTGACTTTTACATAGGCCATGGCGGGCTCAACGGGAGCGGTCCTGTCGATTTTGTCACCACTCAGCTGCTCATCTTCAACCCCGTCAACCTACCTCTCGTCGCCGCCGGCCTGTTGTTCTACTTCAGGAAGCAGGGTCGTGAATACAGGGCGCTCGGTCTATCCTTTGTGATCCTGTTCGTCTTCTTTGCGCTTACGAACGGTAAGCCGTACTTCCTGTTCGCGGCCTATCCTGCGCTGCTGGCGGGGGGAGCAATCTTCGTCGAGCGGCTGTCCAAAAGGAGGTGGCCCGTGCCGGCGTATGCTAGCATTCTCGCTATCAGCGGAATCCTTCTCGCACCCATCCTTATGCCCGTGCTCTCCCCCGTTGCCTTCGTGCAGTACTACGGTCCGCTCACCGGGGCGGCCAACGGAGCCGCGGCCCAAGGAACGGGCGGTCCATTCCCGCAGTATCTGGGAGACAGGTTCGGATGGGATACGATGGTCGCGCAGGTCTCGGCGACCTACCACGGGCTGACTCCCTCGCAGCAGAGATCGGCTTGCATCTTCACGTCCAACTACGGCGAGGCGAGCGCCCTAATCTTCCTCGGAGCCGGACACGGCCTGCCTCCCGTGATAAGCGGTCACAACAACTACTATCTCTGGGGACCGGGCGGCTGCACGGGGCAGGTGCTTCTCACCGTGGGCCTCAGCCTCCAGCAGGTCCAACCGCTGTTCGGCAACGTGACGCAGGTGGGGACGATCACCTGCCAGAATTGCATGAGCTCGGAGGACGGTATACCCGTCTATCTCTGCACAGACCCGCTATTCTTGATAGGACAGGTCTGGCCACAGACGAAAGATTTCAGCTGAGTTCGTCTCAATCCGTATATACCTCCAGCCAAACGCGCCGCCACCACGATGCCAGGTTCCGAGAGCTTCGCTTCCGTGATCGACAGGGTCGAGACGCCGACGGGCGCCAGTGAATTCTATAGTCTCAAGAAACTCGCCGGGCAGGGTCACGATGTCTCCCGTCTCCCTTACTCTATACGCATCCTTCTAGAGAACGCCATGCGGAACTCCTCGTCGATGGAAGAGTCGTCCGAAGCGGCGAAGCGACTCGTGGAATGGCCGAAGAGCATCGGTCTGGGCTTCCCGTTCATGCCCTACCGGGTCTTGCTGCAGGACTACACCGGCGTCCCCCTGATAGTGGACCTTGCGGCGATGCGGGACGCCGTGAAACGGAGCGGAGGCGACCCCAGGACCGTCAATTCGTCGGTCCCCATGGACCTCATAATCGACCACTCTGTCCAGGTCGACCGCTGGGGCGACGCGCTGGCGTTCGACCTCAACATCGATAGGGAGTACGAACGCAACTCCGAGCGCTACTCGCTGCTGAAATGGGCGCAGGGCTCTTTCAAGAACCTGCGAGTCTTTCCTCCGGGGAAGGGGATCTGCCATCAGGTCAACCTAGAATACCTTTCGACGGTGGTGGCCCTGAAGGAGCAGGGTGGCAGACGGCTTGCCGTTCCTGACACTCTCGTGGGCACGGACTCCCACACCACCATGGTGAACGGCCTGGGCGTTCTGGGCTGGGGGGTGGGTGGCATAGAGGCAGAGGCTGTCATGCTCGGCGAGCCCTATCACATGCCGATACCGCGTGTGGTGGGTGTGAAGATAGTCGGGAAGCTCCGCGAAGGAGCCACGCCGACCGACATCGTGCTTACCGTAACCGAGCTCCTCCGCTCCAAGAACGTAGTCGACGCGTTCGTGGAGTACTTTGGAGAAGGCTACCAGCACCTCTCGGTACCCGACAGGGCAACCCTCGGCAACATGTCTCCCGAGTATGGTGCGACCGTCGGATTCTCTCCCGTCGACCAGTCGACCATCCGCTACCTCATCGATACCGGTCGCGACCCGGCGTACGTCAGGTTCGTGGAAGATTATTGCAAACGCCAGGAGCTGTTCGCTTCTGCGGAGGCGCGCGAGCCCAGCTACTCTGAGGTCCTCGTGGTCGACCTCGACTCGATAGAGCCGAGCATCGCAGGACCCCGAAACCCTGAGGAGAGGAGGCCGCTGACGACGGTGCCGACATTCGCCAGGGCTCTCATCGAGGAGAAGAGGAAGGCGCGAACTGCTCCCGTCTCCTCGGGCTCCAGCGGCCAGACCCTGGTCCAGCAGGGAAGTTTCGGGCACGACCCCCATGGCCTCGACGACGGCTCGGTAATAATCGCGGCCATTACGAGCTGCACGAACACCTCCAACCCCACTGTCATGATTGGCGC
>CAZAMW010000157.1:0-4131 GCA_964486265.1 uncultured Nitrosopumilales archaeon
GTACACCGAGGAGTATGTCAATGGCAAGAAGGTCATCCTGGAGGGTGAGGTCGTGGCCGTGAACATCGAGACCGGAGAGTACCTCCCGTTCCAGGAGCTGATGCACAGAAGAAGGAAGCACGGCGTCGAAGAGACCATGAAGCGGTATCCTGTCGCGGTGAACTTCTTCGACGTTATGTTCTCCGACGGCAGGGACTTCACCCAGCAGCCGTACTCGGCGAGGCGAAAGGAACTCGAACGGATAATCGAGCAGAACGAGTTCGCGAGGCTCGTCCCTGCAAAGAGGACGAGCGACCCGAAGGAGGTCGAGCGCTACATGGAAGAGGCGATATCCCAGGGAGGAGAGGGCCTGATGCTCAAGGACCCGAGGGCGGCGTACAACGCGGGGGCGAGGGGATTCGGATGGGTCAAGCTGAAGCGCGAGTACAGGAGCGAGCTGACGGACACGATAGACCTGGTGATAGTGGGCGGGATACACGGGAGAGGGAGACGCGCGGGAGTCTTCGGGGCGTATCTCCTGGCCGCCCACGACGAGAAGAGGGGGGTCTATCCGACCATCACCAAGGTCGGGACCGGCTTCTCGGACGAGGACCTCCGGCGCTTCCCAAAGCTCCTGAAACCCTACGAGAGCGAGGTCAAGCCGCCGGACGTCGAGTCGATACTCGTACCCGACGTGTGGTACCGACCGAAGGTCGTGATAGAGACGATAGCGTCCGAGATCACGCTCTCGCCCATCTATCCGGCCGGGCTCAACAGCGTAAGGGAGGGCAGCGGCCTAGCCCTGCGCTTCCCCAAGTTCACCGGCAAGCTCAGAGACGAGAAGGGACCAGAGGATGCGACCACGGTGAAGGAGGTCGTGGAGATGTACTCCCAGCAGCTCAAGAAGATACAATCGAAGCCAGGCGACTGACGGCGCGCGAGAATCGACCAGCTTTAATAGGCTCAGCGCCACGCTCGTCCCGTTTGTCAAGCTCTTTCGACGAGCAGATTCTCGCTCAAGAACAGGGGGTCATCAACAGGTCTCCGGGTCTCCGCTCGGAGCTTCAAACAGCGCTCGACGTGTCCGGGAGGGAGACTGAGGGGACGCTAGTCCTGACCAACAAGAGGCTGCTGTACGTCCGCGGGGGTGAGCACAGGGAGGACATTCCCACGGGTTCCATCAGCCAGAAGGCGATCTTCTTCACGGACGTGGAGGACCTGGAGAGCATACCGTCCGACCCCTACAACCTGACCATCTGGCTCCCTTCTATCACGAAGGTCACCGGACGCCACGCTCCCGCGATGGCGCCGAAGCTGGAGGTGAAGTGGGACGACCGCGGCGTCTCAAGGTCCGCCGAGTTCGTGGAGCAGGTCACTGGTTCGTCCCGGAGGAAGAACCTCAACGACTGGGCGCCCGTCATAGAGCGCCTCAGGGCCGGCGAGGAGAAGGTCAGTCCCATGGCGGCGGCTCCCGGTGAAAGCACTCTGGAGGGAAGAGTCCTCCACGCGCTCGACGACATGCAGGAGAAGGGCCTGCTGACCCTTGAGTCAGAGCTGGAGGACAGGTACAAGGTGGAGCTCGAGCCTGAAGACGTGGAGGCGGCGTGCGAGAAGCTCGCGGCCCAGGGACTCGTGAAGAAGACTTCGAGCAAAGACGAGCCCCCCTTCTACCAGAAGGTCTCTCCCCTCGGAGAAGACAGCCTGGGCGACTAGACCGCCCCGCCCAAACCGTTTATCTATCTCCGGGGAGGCGCCGGGATTCGATGCCGAACCTATACATGGGACCGGACACCTTCAGGTTCGAGCAGATAGTGCTGGACCGCATGATAGAACCGGGCCAGGCCGGAAACTACGTGCTGGGCTACAAGGACGAGGACGGCGAGTTCGTGCCGAGGCTGATAGGCAGGTCTGACACAGACCTCAGGGCAGAACTGATGAACAAGCTCGTCTACCCGCACTATCCCTACTTCAAGTTCAGCACCTCCAATCCCCGCTGGGCGTTCCAGTTGGAGTGCGCGCAGTTCCACAACTTCCGGGGCAAGATAGAGAACCAGACTCACCCGGTGAGCCCGGAGGGCCCCAGCTTCCGCTGTTTTCTCTGCGGCCAGTAGCGGTAGCTTAATTACCGGCTCGGGGCCCGCGCCTCCAAGGCGAACCGGTTGAAGAGGGCTAGCGGTCTCGGTCTGGCGCTCCTGCTCATCGCGTTCGCCGTGTCGCTAGCACCTTCGGTCGTCCACGCGCAAAGCTCGTCGTACGCCGTCGCTTCGCTGAGCTCGTCAGTCGACCCCGGGGCGCAGGATTTCCTGACGGGAGCCATCAGCAGCGCGCAGTCTGCGGGGGTCAACCACTTCATCCTCGTGCTGAACACGAACAACGGGGACGGGGCGAGCCTGGACAGCATCATCCAGACGATATCCAGCTACGAATCGAGCGGGGGGACGTTCATCACCCTGATAGGACCGTACGGCTCTCAGGCGTACAGCGCCGGGGCGTACCTCGCCGAGGCGTCGACGCAGGTCTACATGATGAACGGCACGGTGATAGGCTCGGCGACGCCCGTGAGCACCGGAACCAACGCGACGGCGGCGTTCACAACCTACATCGAGGCGCTGGCATCCAACTTCGGCAGGAACGCGACCGCCGCAGGGTCGATGGTGAGCCAGGGCGAGTCCTACACCGACATCCAGGCGCTCGACCTTCACATCGTGGACGGGGTGGTCAACGCGTCATCGGTCTCCCAGGCACTGCTGCAGCTCGGGGCACCCGCCAACGTCTCAACCCAGACCGAGGGTGTCCGGTCTCAGTTGATCAGCATCCTCAGCGACCCGAACCTGTCCGCGGTCCTTTTCTTCGCAGGAATACTCGCGATTATGGTGGACCTCTTCCATCCGACGTTCATCCTCTCCGGCGCAGGAGCGGCAGCGATAGTCTTGGCGCTCATCGGCTTCGGCTACTTTGGTGCGTCTCTCACCGCGGTTCTCCTGATGTTCATCGGGGCCGCGTTCATATTTCTCGAGGTCAAGACCCACCACGGTGTGAGCGCCATAGGTGGGGTCGTGATATTCATAATAGGGGTCCTGCTCATCTATCAGGAGCCGTTCTCGGTGACCCCCGCCGGCGCTCCGGTAGCGAACTTCGTGGGGCCGAGTCCCCTGACCTACGGGCTCCTGGGCGTCCTGGCGTTCGCGGTGGTGGTGGGCAGCGTCTACCTCTATCGCGTAAGGAAGGACCTGATGAAGAAGGGCAGGGGGCGGTTCGACCTCAACAACATGGTCGGGAAGGAGGGATTCTTGCTCTCGGACGTGAAGGCCGGCGGGACCGGCGCCGCGAACATCGACTCGGAGGACTGGTCGGTCACCGCATCGGTGGACCTTCCAAAGGGTGCCCGTGTAAAGGTTAAAGAGGTACAGGGCTTCACTCTCAAAGTAGAAGGCATCTAGCGCTTGAGCCTTATCTCGTCCCTGCCGCTGCAGGGGATAGCGGACCTGGCAGGATACGCGCTGCTCATCGTCCTCGTGATAATCGTCATCGGCCTCGTAGCCGCGACGATCAAGGTGGTGCGGGAGTATGAGAGAGTCGTTGTATTCACCCTGGGGAGGCTCGCAGGCGCAAGGGGACCCGGGCTCGTGATAGTCCTGCCGTTCGTCAATCGGGTCAACAAGGTCGACCTCAGGGAGAGGTACATCGAGGTGCCCCACCAGACCTGCATCACAAAGGACAACGCGCCGACCGACATCGACTTCCTGATCTACTACAAGGTGGTCGAGGCGGCCCAGAGCATAGTCCAGGTGCAGAACTTCGCGGGCGCCTCCGTCGGCATCGCGACGACCACCCTCAGGGCCGTTGTCGGAGACATCCCGCTCGACGAGCTGCTGGCGAAGAGGGAGCAGATCAACAGCATACTAAGGACGAAGCTCGACGAGGTCACCGAGAGGTGGGGTATCAAGGTCACGAACGTCGAGATAAGGGAGATCCGGCCTCCCAAGGACGTCCAGGAGTCGATGGTCAAGCAGATGAGCGCCGAGAGGACGAGGAGGGCCATGGTGCTGGAGGCAGACGGAAAGAGGGAGTCGACCATCCTCGTTGCGGAGGGAGACAAGAAGTCTGCCATACTCAAGGCGGAGGGAGACAAGCAGGCTGTCATACTGCGCG
>CAZAMW010000158.1:0-3464 GCA_964486265.1 uncultured Nitrosopumilales archaeon
TTTAGGGAGCCGTTTCAACCAATGAAGCCCAACGTGGCGGCGCCCTCTTGAAGCTGTACGAGTATGCGATAAGACGTCTGGCGTTGATGGGGCTAGTACTTTTGCTGCTGAGCCTCTTCATTTTCTACCTCACGAGGGGTCTTCTGCCCGCTGGCACCTCCCTCGCTCCCTACATCACTCCAAAGATGAGCTCGGGTGAGAAGCTTTCGATTGCGCAGAGCATCGGCGTGGCAACATCCTCGTGCCCGTCCTTCAACGCCTTCTCGGCCGACCAGGCTGGGTGCATTGTACCGCTGTGGAGCCAATATCTGGCCTGGTTGCACAATGTACTGGCGGGGAACTGGGGCTACACGCTGCTGCCGGGCATATCTGGCACGGAGACCACGTGGTACGTCTTCTTCTCGCGTTTCCCCCTCACAGCCGAGCTCGCGATAGCGGGTGGAGCCCTAACGATCATCATAGGGATCCCCCTGGGGATAATTTCGGCGACGCACAACAACAAACTGCCCGACCACATATCTCGCATCGTGTCTCTCGGCGGCTACTCGGTCCCGCAGTACTGGTTCGGTGCCGTGCTGCAGATCGTCCTTGTGCTTTACGTCAGGTTCAACGGCCTGGGGCTCTTCCCTGCGAACGGAGACCTCGCCAACGCGGCGAATTCGCTGTGTGCCATCTGCATTGCATACCCGGGGTCGGTCACACACTACACAGGAGCGCCTTTGTTCGATGGCATCCTGTCGCTCAACCCCGCATACACGTGGGACGCCATGGTAGCGCTGGCGCTGCCTTCGCTCACCCTGGCGATCACGACCATAGGAGCGCTCACCAGGATAGTGCGCTCGAGCATGGTCGACGTACTGAAGCAGGACTACGTGCTCTTGGCCCGCTCGAAGGGTTTGCGGGACAGGGTGGTCATCTACAGGCACGCGCTGAGGAACGCTCTGCTCCCCGCCGTGACCATCGCCGGGTTGATAGTGGCGTTCCTGCTCGGCGGCGCGATAGTCATCGAATACGTCTTTACGTGGCCCGGAGTGGGCAGCGCATCGCTTCTCGCAGCCAGCGCGCTCGACATCAACTTCCTGGAGCTCTACGTCATGGTCACCGCCCTCATCATCGTCTCGACCAACCTGGTCGTGGACATACTGTACGCGAAGCTGGACCCGAGGATCCGATATTGAGCGTGATCGTATGAGCGGGACCACCGTCGAAGACATCAAGGGACCGACCGGCCGAGCGGCCGACGCGCGCTTCGCGCTGCACCTCTTCAGACAGAATCCCCTCATCATAGCGGGGCTCGTCATCTCGGTGGGGACCATCTTCGTCTCTCTCTTCGCCGACTTCCTGGTCAACCCGAAGGTCGGGTTCGTCAACCAGAGCCAGGAGTCCCTGCGGCTCTGCTGGAACAACCCTTTGATAGACTGGCACATCCGAAACGTCTTCGACTGCGCCGGCCCCATCTACCCGCTGGGGACCGACGCGGAGGGAAGGAGCGTGCTAGGAGTGATCATACTGGCGATTCCGCTCGACGTCCGTATCGCCCTCGAGGTCGTGGCCTCGGCAGTGATAATCGGAGTGGCCTTCGGGGCCACGGCGGCGTACGCAGGAGGCGTAATCGACGAAGTGATCCTCAGGGTGACCGATGTCTTCCTGGCGGTCCCATCGATCCTCCTCGCCATCGTGATCATCGCTGTGACACTCCCCACGGAACACACGTTCAACCTCCTTACCATCGCCATCCTGATAACCTGGTGGCCTACTTACGTCAGACTCATCCGCTCGCAGGTGCTGGGTGAAAAAGAGAAGCCCTACGTCGAGGGCCTGAAGGCGATGGGCGCGGGGAGGATACGCATCCTCTTCAGGCACGTCGTCCCGAATTCGATCTACCCGATATTCGTACAGGCGACTCTCGACATCGGGAGCGTGATCCTGACTGTGACCGCCCTCACCTTCTTGGGGATAACGCCGAACCCCACGACGCCCGAGCTAGGGAACCTCGCCAACGAGGGTATCCAGAACATATTCACCGCGCCCTGGATGATCATCTTCTCTGGGGTTACGATACTCATCATTTCTCTCGGGTTCAACCTGCTCGGCGACGGCATCAGAGACGTGTTCGACCCCCGGTTGAGGAGATAGTCGCAGATGGCCAACGACTCCGAAGACATCCTAACAGTTAAGAACCTCAAGGTAGACTTTCACACCTACGCCGGGGACGTCAAGGCTCTCGACGGGGTGGACCTGACGGTCAAGAAGGGCGAGATCCTTGGTCTGGTCGGGGAGTCAGGCAGCGGCAAGTCCGTCACCGCCCTATCGATCGAGGGCCTTCTCCCTCAGAACGCAGAAGTCCTCGAGGGCCAAGTCATACTCGACGGCTCCGACCTGCTCAAGCTCAGGAAGGAGCAGCTGAGGGTGGCGCGCCTGAAGGACATCGCCATGGTCTTCCAGGACCCGACGACCTATCTCAACCCCGTGCTCAGCGTTGGCTCGCAGATCACGGAGATAATGGCCAGCGAGGCCAGGATATTCACGCCTGTTCTGGTTGCGGGCAGGATCAGGGAGCTCCAGGCTCTACAGTCGTCGGGGAACATAACGACGGAGCACAGCGCCGAGCTTCAGAGGCTGAAGGAGCTCCCGAGCGACGCGAAGCTGGGCAGACGCGAGTTCAGGCGGCTCTCCAAGCTGTACGCGCTGAGCATCCTCCGGCAGGTACGCCTGCCTGAACCCGAGAGGATCTTCAAGAGCTTCCCCTTCGAACTTTCCGGCGGGATGAAGCAGCGCGCCATGATCGCGATGGCGCTCGCCCGCCGGCCCAAGATCTTCCTCGCAGACGAGATAACAACCGCCCTGGACGTGACTGTGCAGGCGCAGATACTAAAGCTGCTGCTGGTTCTGAAGGACGAGATAGACACCTCCGTGATACTGATCACCCACGACCTAGCTGTGGTGGCGGAGGTGTGCGACCGGGTAGCCGTGATGTACGCAGGCAACATAGTCGAGCTCGCTTCGGTGGCAGAGCTGTTCAAGAACCCGCTGCATCCATACACCCAGGGTCTCCTTGCATCGATCCCTCGCTCGGACGCTTCCAACTCCGAGCTCACTTCCATCAAGGGCTCCGTCCCGAACTTGATTTTCCCACCGAGTGGATGCAGGTTCCATCCCCGCTGTCCCAAGGTCTTCGACAGGTGTCTGAAGGAGAAACCGCCGCTGATAGAGGTCTCGAAGGGTCATCTCGTGGAGTGCTTCCTGTATGGCTAGTCCCGTGCAGGACGGCGGCTATCTCCTTCACACCGAGGACCTCTTCAAGTGGTTCCCGATCAGAGGAGGGCTCTTCTCTCGCACCGTCGCGAAGGTTAGGGCGGTCGACGGAGTCACCCTAGGCGTCAAGAAGGGGGAGACGCTGGGGATTGTCGGGGAGTCAGGCTGCGGCAAGACGACCCTGAGCAGGACCGTCATGAGACTCCTCG
>CAZAMW010000158.1:3474-4122 GCA_964486265.1 uncultured Nitrosopumilales archaeon
TCCTCGAGCCCTCGCAGGGGAAGATAATTTTCGACGGGACGGACATCTCGAAGCTCAAGGGCTCACAGCTCAAGCCATTCAGGAGGAGGATGCAGATGGTCTTCCAGGACCCATACGCTTCGCTGGACCCCAGGCAGAGCGTCCGCTCCGCCCTCCTCGAGCCGATGACGATTCACAGAATGGGCACCTCCAAGGGGGAGCGCCTGCGCACCGTCGAGAGGCTCATCGAGACCGTCGGGCTCAACCCAGACCACCTCGCTCGGTTCCCACACGAATTCTCCGGCGGACAGCGACAGAGAATCGCCGTCGCTAGGGCCCTGGCGGTGAAACCCGAATTCCTCGTGCTCGACGAACCCACATCCTCTCTCGATGTCTCGGTCCAGGCTCAGATCCTGAACCTCCTGAAAAGGCTCCAGTCAGAACTCGACCTAACGTACATGTTCGTTTCGCACAACCTTGCCGTTGTGAGGCAGATGTGCCACCGGACCGCCGTGATGTACCTGGGCAGAGTCGTGGAACTGGCGCCGACCGACACCCTCTTCCAGAGCCCGAAGCACCCCTACACCAAGGCGCTGCTGTCGTCCGTCCCTGTGCCAGACCCGAGCAAGAGGACGGACCTCGCAGTGCTCGAGGGGGACGTCCCGAGTC
>CAZAMW010000159.1:0-4109 GCA_964486265.1 uncultured Nitrosopumilales archaeon
TTCGTCGACCTAGCGCTGCTCCTGGTCGTGGTGGTACTGCACGCCGCCGGACCCATGAACGTCGAGGTCGCCCTCCTGTATCCGCTCTTCTACATCTTCGGTGGCTCCGTCATCTCATCCGTCGTCCTGGGCACCTTCTGGTTCGTGCTGCGCTATCCGAACCACAGGAAGACGCTTCTCGTACTGGCGCTAATCACGACCGGCCTTGTGATTGCGCACTTTTACACGATCAACTCTCCCCCGACCGCTTCCTGCTACGACAGCAACACGACCCCGAACGTGGATGGCTGCGTCATGGATGAGATCTACTACGTGCCCGCCGCCCAGGCACTGCTGTCGGGAGACAAGTGCGGCCCTTATGTGAACAACTGCAACTTCGAGCACCCCTTCCTCTCGAAGGCAATTATCGCGGCAGGGATAGTGCTGTTCGGGAACAACGACTTCGGATGGAGGTTCTTCGTTGTCGTGATGGGGGTCGCGTGCATCCCCATCCTGTTCGCAATCTGCTGGCGTATCACCAGGGATTCCACGCTCTCATTGTTTGCGGGATTCTTGCTCGCGTTCGAGACCCTCTTCTTTGTCCACTCGAGCATAGCGGTGATAGACGTCCAGCCCGTCTTTTTCGCGCTGCTGGCGTTCCTAGTCTACCTGAGCGATTTCCGCCTGTGGCGGATGAATAGCTTCACCCTCGCCGGGATACTGCTGGGCCTCTCCGCCCTCTCCAAAGAGACGGCCCTCTTCCTGGTGCTTTTCCTCGTAGCCTACAACGCGGTCCTGGGTGCGGGAACCCGCAGGTTCAGGCTTCTGACCTCACTGCAGATCTTCATCGTCACCGCAGTGGTCTTCGCAGCTGGACTCCAGGTTTATGCCACGCTCTTCGGGAACTCCAGCGTACACACATTCCTCGACGAAGTTCACTACATCATCAGCTACGGCGGCGGCCTGAAGGGGGTGGGTTGGACGGACGCGGTCTTCGGCACGCCGATCACGCCCCTTAACTGGATGACTTACTACTCTGCCGTCGGATACTTCGTCACCAGGGTCCTCGTCAACGGGGTTCCGGAGTATGTCGCCCTCGGCTATTGGGGCTCTCCCAACTTCTTCGAGATATGGCTGACCTATCTGTGGGCGCCCTATGTGGCGTTCCTGGGATACAAGAGATGGAGGGCGAGAAGGTCCGCACCTGCAGCCGTCGCGCCCGCGGCGGACCTTTCCTTCGACGATGCGCCGGTCATCGCGGAGCAGGAGGATACGGCGGGCACAGCCGAGGACTCGCCGCACTCGTCCGACCCTTCGCTGAAACTCGCCGGCTTCGCCCTGCTGTGGTTCGCGTTCACTTACTTCCCCTACTTCGCAATATACGTCTACGGCAGGGTCACCTATCCCTTCTACCTCATCCCGGCAATCCCTGCGAGTGCCATCGGATGCGCCGACGTTCTCTCCAGGCGCTGGGTCCCTCGCGAAGTGGCGTACATCCTGCTGGGTGGCGTCTTTCTCTGGTTCTTCCTCTATTACCCGGACAAGTCGTTCCTGCCCACATGGCTTCGCATCATCCTTGGCCACTAACCATGCATGAAGGCGTCAATCCTGTTTCACGGTGAGAATGTTTTTCTACACCCCTGTGCAAAAACGTGCGTTCGGTCTAGTTGAGCAGAGTAGCAGACGTCAAGTCTCGCATATCCTCGGTCGAGCTGCTCTCCACGCTGAAGAAGAACTACAGCTACAAGGAGCTGTCGGCAATCCTGGGCCTTTCGGCGCCGATACTGAGCCGCTACGTCAGGGGACACGTCCTCCCGAGTGCGGCGCGTTCGGAGAAGTTCGTCGCCGTCTTCCGGGAGAAGCTCCTGCGCAAGATAGTCGCAGACCAGGTGAAGGTCACGGCGGACGGCTCGTACGACATGACGAGGGCCGTAATCGACGTAGGCCTTCTTAGGCAGATCGCCAAGGTCGTCTACAGCGAGTTTAGCCCTTCACAGGTCCAGAAGATACTCACGATGGAGGTCGACGGCGTCCCGCTGGCCGTGCAGGTTGCCGACGAGTTCAACGTCAACGTGGCGATAGCTAAGGGCGAAAGGGACCTGGGGGCGGAGGAGTTCTACGAACAGAGGGTGATATACTCGCCGGACTCTGTCAAGTATCTCTACCTCTCCAAGAGCTCCATAAAGAAGGGGGAGCACGTCTTGATAGTCGACGATTTCGTCCGTACGGGCATAACGATCGACGCGCTCGTCAAGCTCGCGGAGAAGGCGAGGGCGCGCGTCGTAGGCGTCTTCACGATCGCGTCGATGGAACAGTCCCTGCCGAAGCTCAAGGAGAGGCTTAGGCTAAACGGTCCGGTCGAGTCGCTCGTCTCGCTCCCACCGGTGCAGAGGCACTACAACTTCTAGGGCGCGTCCAGATGAGCCCGTTTACCATCGACAGCAAGTTCGTGGCGAGCAAGATACCCGCGAGGAGGAGAGACTCGCACAAGGGCATGAACGGGACGGCGTGCGTGGTCGGCGGAGGGAGAATCTATCACGGCGCCCCCTACCTCGCTGCCATGGGAGCTCTGAGGACGGGCCTCGACCTGGTCTACCTAGCGGTACCGGCCACGATAGCTCCGTCCGTCCGCGCCCTCTCGCCCGACCTTATCGTCTATCCCATGCCAGACAGCAAGCTCACGAGGGGGAACGCCAACAGACTTGCGGGCTGGCTGCCAGAGGTCGATGCCATCGCGGTGGGGCCCGGGTTGGGTCCGCAGAACCCAGAGGAGCTCCCCCACGCCCTCGCCAAGCTCGGGTCTAAGTGCAGGGTGCTTGTGGCCGACGCCGACGCCCTGAGGCCGTCCATACTGCCCCTCGCGTCCAAGTCGAAGATGATAGCCACTCCCCACGCGCACGAGTTCGAAAGGCTCTTCGGGACGAAGCTCGAACTCGAGACTGCGCAGAGGGTCTCCGTCGTCAAGAGGCTCGCCGGGGAGAGCGGGATGGTAGTGTTGGTCAAGGGTCCCGTAGACGTCGTCAGCGACGGGGAGAACGTCGGACTTAACGAGACTCACTCGTCCGCTATGACCGTAGGAGGGACTGGCGACGTGCTCACTGGAGTAACCGCCGGCCTGGTCGCAAAGGGGGTAGCGCCGTTCGACGCGGCGTGTTGCGCGGCGTTCATCAATGGGGCCGCAGGCGCGCAGGCTGCCTCTGAGCTGGGACTGCACATTACCGCCTCCGACCTGCTGAGGCACCTGCCGGCCGTGATGAAGCCGTTCGACCGCCTGGACTAGCCCTATCTTCTGGAAGTGAGGAGTATCTTCGAGAACGGCGCGGAGGGCGTCGTCTGCTCCAGGAATGAGGCCTGCCCGGTCTCCAGGTCCCTTATGTCGAGCCATCCGCCCGACGTGTCCAGGAATCCGCCGTTGGCCATGTCGACGGCTCGCTTGAAGTCGTCGTCAGAGTACGAGAACGACCCTATGACCTGCTTCTCGAACCTTACGATCTCGTTGCCCGGCAGGGCGGCCGAACCCTCGTGCAGCCCGACGAAGACCGCTCTCCCACCCCTCCTTATGCTCGCCACCGCCTGGGACCTCGTCTCCATGGACCCCACCGCGTCCACGACCGCGCTCAGACCTTCACCAGCGGTCGATCTCTTTACAAATGCGCTGATGTCGTCTGTCTTGGGATTGAGGATGGCGCCCGCTCCCCAAGCCGAAGCCCACTTCAGCCTCGTCGGGTTGGTATCCGTGACGGTCACGGACTCGGCCCCCATCGCCTTGAGCACGCGGGCGGTCATGAGACCGATCGTCCCTGCCCCTATCACCATCACCGAGTCCCCGACCTTTGTACCGGACAGGGCGGCAGCCCTTACGCCGCAGGCCAGCGGTTCAACTAGCGCTCCCGCGACTGCGTCCTTCACCCGATACAGCGAGCTTGCAGGTACTGCGACGTACTCTGCGTAGGACCCGGGCATGTCTATCCCAACGATCTTTCTCGAGTAGCAAAGCTGTCTCATGCCTAGCCGGCACTGCCTGCACTCTCCGCACGACAACAGCGGGTTGACAGTGACTAGCTCCCCCTCCCACTCCTTCGCGACCTCTGGCCCGCGCTCGACGACCCTCCCGGAGAACTCATGACCCA
>CAZAMW010000160.1:0-4107 GCA_964486265.1 uncultured Nitrosopumilales archaeon
GACCGCCTTGTCGTCTCTCAGGAAGGGAACGAAGAGGTCGGGGAGGGAGCGGGAGGCGACACCACGATGAGGGTAGACAAGGAGGCAGAGGAAGAGATCATCGAGGTCGTCGGGCAGAAGGGGAATGTAAGGCTGGTCGCGGAAGAGAACGGCGAATCAGGCCCTAAGGACGCGAGATGGACCGTCGTCATCGACCCGATCGACGGGTCGTCCAACTTCTCCAGGCAGATTCCTTTCTACTGCACCTCCATCGCCGTGCTCGATGGGGATGCACTGGACGACGCGAGCCACGCGATAGTCAGGAACCTCGTCAGCGGGGACGTCTACTACGCCGAAGCGGCGGGCTACGCCACGAAGAACGGTTCGGAGATCCACTCGAGCCGCGTTACCGAGCTGCGGGAGGCAATGGTGGGAGTCGACCTGTCAAAGGCGAGCCTCGCTACAGCGGAGAGCCTGAACCCGCTCATCGCCTCCGTCAGGAGGCAGCTCCACTTCGGAGCCAACGCGCTCGAGACGTGTTTCCTGGCCGAGGGCAAAATCGACGGCTTCGCAGACGTGAGGGGAAAGATCAGGGTGATGGACATGGCCGCTGCCTACCTCATAGGGAGGCAGGCGGGGGCAGTTTTCAGCGACAGGGAGGGCAGGCCGGTCAACCCCGCCATCAGCGTGAAGGAGCGCTTCAGCATCGTAGGCGCAGGGAACAAGACCCTGCACGGCAAGATGGTCGAGAAACTGAAGGCAGGCTAGGCCACTGCGGCTGCGAACTCGGCCAGCGTATGGTAGACCGGGAACCCTCCCTCCTCGGGGTCCTCGCCGTGCGTCCTCACGAGCACGAACGGGACGCCGACCTTCTTCGCGGCGTCGAGGTCGTTCAGCCGGTCACCCACGAAGACCGTCGCGTCCTTATCGGCCCGCATCGACGAGAGGGCCATCTCGAGCTGCCTGGCGCGGTCCAGCGAGTCCTCGCGGGTGAAGTAGCCCGAGAAGTATCTCTTCAGGCCGTGGGCCTCCAGGATGCTCGACGCCGTCTTCCTGCCCTGCATCGTGACCAGGCTCACGAGCGCCCGCTCAGACAGCCTCGACAGCAGCTCCGCGGCGCCCTCATAGACCCGGGCCGAGGGCGCGGCCGCCGACTCGAACTCATCTATGACCGAGAAGACCTTCGGCCCCAGGCGCGGGTTCTTCGCTATGATCCCGCCTATCGTCGGGAATATTGGCCTGAACTCATCCTTGGCCCCCGTGACTGCCTTGAGCCTCGCGCGCACTGCGTCCCAGTCCACAGGGATGGTCGCGAGCGTGCCGTCTAGGTCGAAGACGTAAGCCCTGGCGTCTTTCGGGTTCAGAGCACCCTCTCCCTCCAGCCGTCTTCCTTCCAGAGGAAGGCCCCGGCGTCCATGTCCCTGAGGAGATAGTAGCCCTCCTGTAGGAGGTCGGTCTGGGGGATCGAGCGGTTCGGGGTCTCCCCGAGCCCGATGCGGACGTACAGGTCCGCCAGGTTCGCGTACCATGGCATGCCGAGGTGTTTCACCGCTATGTACCCCCACAGAGGCATCGTCGAGTGGAACTTGCCGCAGTCAACCTCCGTCACGCACATCGCCCCGGATGCGGACCCCTTCAGGTCGACCGAGTAAGCGCCGTGCGGCCTGGGGTCGACGGCCCTTACTGCCGCGATCGAGACCCTGTTTACCTCATCGCCGACCACCGTCCGCGCGACCGAGGGGGTTCCCGTGATGCCGGAGGGAGAGATGTGCTTGAAGGGGTACTCGAGCCTCTCGCGCGCGTAGGAGGTCACGAGCTTCCCGTCATACCATATGCTGTCCCAGGCGACGTTCCTCCCCGGCAGATATTCCTGGACTATGAACTCCCCGACCTTCGAACCCCTCAGGACCCACAGCTCGACCCAGTGCAGCGCCTCCTTGTAGCCGCCGCAGAGAAGGCTCAGCCTTCCTCCCGCGCCGTGCCTGGCCCTCACCCACAGCGGACTCCCGAGCTCCGAGAAGGCGCCCTTGATGTCGGCCATCTCCTTGAGGCTGACCGTCCTCGCTACCTTCACACCGGCCTTCTGCAGTAGCCTCTGCGACAGGAGCTTGTCCTGGCCGACCTTCATCACCCCGCTGTCCGGCAGGAAGACCTTGCAGGGGACCCTGTCCCTGTGCTCGGCGATGACGTACGCCTCGCTGGAGGGCTGCGCATGCAGGAACTCGAGCCTCTCCTCCTTGACGATGGCGGCAACCCGCGGGACGAAACCGCGGTCGCTGTGCCTCGGCGTGAGGAGTCGCAGGTCGACGTCGGGATACACCAGATGGTACTTGTTGAAGTCCGTTCCCACGATGTAGTAACGGCGCTCCGACGCCCGGATCGCCCTCACGAAGTTGACGCCGGCAATTCCACCGGCGCCCGTGACGAGGACGCGCGCGCCAGGCTCCAAGCTAGGAGACCTCCAGCTCGAAGCCGCGTTTCGGCCTCACGGAGCGCGAACTCCCCCTTCCCTCTACCGTCCCCGAGCGGACCGTCGGCTCCCGACCGTCAGCCAGCTCCAGCCGTATCACCAAGTCCTTCGGGGGGTCACCTTCGAGCCTAATCAGTCTACCATCCCTGACCATGGGGAGGGACCTCACCCGCCACCAGCGGGCCACCTGCGAGCCGCTGGCCACGTAGCATCCTCGCGTCTTGAACTCTTGCAGGAGCTTCCAGTAGACCCTCCCGCCCCTCATCCTCACCGCCTCCTGGTGCCACAGCAGCGTTAGCAGCCCCTCGGTCTTCTCGGCCGTCTCGGCGAAGCGGATGCAGTCCGAGAGCCCCTCCTCTTCGGTCCTCTTCAGGTAACCCCAGAGCGTCGTGTCCATCAGCGTGAGCGGGATCTCGAGGAGGTTCAGTGGCGTCCAGTCCGAGCCTGGAGGGTGGAACGGGCTGGCCAGGCCGAGCCTGTAGCCGAGCCGGTCGTTGGTCCCGACCGTGGTGTCGTAGTCGAACCCCGCGTCCTCCATCAGTTCCCAGCTCTTGCGAAAGTCGAACTTCAGGTAGTGCTCTCTTAGGCCGCTCGGCCTGAAGCCCAGACCGGCCGAGAACCTCGACAGGGCCTCGTTCATCTTCTCGGGCGAGTCGTGGGTGCCGAAATCGCCGTGGAGACCCACGTCCCAGCCCTCATGGCGGATGGCGTCGCTCGCCTTCCTCACGCGGCTGAGGGGGTAGTTTGCCGACATGAAGTAGAAGCTCGAACGGAAGCCGTGCTCACCCTCCTTCTTCGAGATCGTGCGCAGGTTGTCGTAGAGCCGCACGACGCCCAGAAGCCCCCCGATGAGGTCGGCGGCGCCGAACCGGGACCTCGTCTTCCAGATGTGGCTCGCCGGGTGCGAGACGTTGTCGACGTCGTGCGTCAGGCAGACAGCGAACGCGGCGGCGTTGGGCCACCTGGCCTTCCTCGCGAAGAATCCGTCCCTTTCCAGGGCCCGCTCCCTGACCTCCGACAGGACGGAGAGCATGCGCTCCTCGATGAAGGGACGGCCCACGTCATCGGGATGCACCCCCCTCATGACGGACGAAAGCTCGTCCACAAGGTCCTGTCGAAGGACGCCGTCAAGCTGGCCCCTGACAAGACCGAGGCTCTCTTCGACGAGGGCGGCGGCGTAGGAACGGGCGTCAGCCATCATCGGCCACCCGCGGCTGGGAAGAGCGACGAGAGCAGGCGCTCTATCCTCGCCTGGACCTCCTCGAAGGACCCCGTGGCGTCGATTATGGGATACCCGTGGCGTCTGGCGATGTCAAGGTAGCGCTCCCGCTCGTGCTGAAGGACGGAGCCAGGGTAGCGGATATGCGCGACCCTCTCGTCTATGACGCGAAGCGACTTCTCGACCGGCACGTCCAGGACAATCGCGTAGTACGGTCGCGGGAGCAGATAAACGGAGGACAGGGGCCTTACCGGATACCCGAGCGCCTCGTACTTGATGTACGTGCTCCAGATGAACCTGTCGTAGACGACGACCGTACCCTCGAGCCGGCAGCCCACCGAAGAGCTCACCTGCAGGACGAGGTTGTCTACGAGCGACAGCACCGGCCTCAGGGGGTTTCTCCTCCCCCGGGTCTGGCCCCCTCGCACGGCCGTCGAGA
>CAZAMW010000161.1:0-4061 GCA_964486265.1 uncultured Nitrosopumilales archaeon
CTCCTCATGTTCTTCAGGGCTGCGCTGTTGTGGACCCCCTCCCAGCGCGTCCGGCCATCCTTAACGAGCAGGTCGAACGAGTAGTGGGTCGGTTCTTCTTTGAAGAGCCATCTGCCTCTCGTCGCGGGCGTCAATCCATCTCCTACGCGGCTTCTACATACTTGCCGGGATTCATAATGCTATTGGGGTCGAACAGGTTCTTGACCTCCTTCATGAGCCTCAGCGCCTCCTCACCGTCGTGTGCGAGCATCTGCTCTCGCATGAACTTTGGCTTCTGTAGCCCGACGCCGTGCTCGCCAGTGACCGACCCTCCCATCGAGATAGCCCATCTGCAAATCTCCTCGAACGCGAGATTCGCTGAATCCCTGCTCTTGGGGTCGGACTTTTCGAAGAGGATCGTAGGATGGACGTTACCGTCTCCCGCGTGACCGTTGACGGGTATCTGGAGGCCGTACTTCGCCGCGACCTCCTTGACCAGCTTCAGGTAGTCGCCCAGTTTATCGATCGGAAGCGATACGTCCTCCACCTGGATCCCCGTCGCCAGCGACTTCACCGCGAGGTATGCCATCGACCTCGCCTGGTAGAATGCCTCCTCTTCTTCGGCGTCCCGCGCGGCCATTATCTTCAAGGCCCCGCACTCCCTGAATATCCCCTCCACGAGCGGGACATCCTTCTCGTCCACGTCGACCAGAAGCGTCGCCTCGGCCTCATCATAGCTCATCCCGAGCTTCTCGTTGAGCGCGTGGATGTTGTCCCTGTCGAGGAACTCGAAGAGGTTCGGGAGTATCCTGGAGGACCTGAGCTTCTTGATCACCTCGCCGGTTGACTGCCAGTCATCGAAGGTGACCAGGAACCTCTTGGTCTTCACGGACGGAATCGGTATTATCTTGAGCCACGCCTCGGTCACGACCCCTAGCGTCCCCTCGCTCCCCACCATGAGGTGCACGAGGTCGTATCCGGCCCTGTTCTTCGAGAGAGCCTCCCCAAACTTCGTGACCTTTCCGTTGGCCAGCACGACCCTCACGGCTAACACCCAGTCTTTCATCGTACCATACTTCACGCAGCGCAGCCCCCCAGAGCCCTCCGCAATCGCACCGCCCACGGTGCAGATGTAGCTGCTCGCCGGGTCGGGAGGGAAGAAGAAGCCGTGAGGCTTCAGCTGCTTGTTCAGGTCCTCGAGAGAGATCCCTGGCTGTACGTCGACGTACCAGTTCACGGTGTCTATGTTGACGACCTTGTCCATGCGCCTGGTGTCAATCACGATGCCTCCCTCGCTGATGGCCGCACCGGTCAGGCTGCTCCCTGCGCCCCGCGCCGTCACGGGGACGCGCGCGTTGCCAGCCAGCCTCACGACGTCAGCCACCTGCGTCTCCGTCTGCGGCCGCACCACCACCGCTGGTACGGCTTCGTAGTCCGCCATGTCGTGCGAGTAGTCCTCCATCGCCCTGGGCTGCGTGAAGACGTTGTCTTCGCCCACGACCTCCTTCAGACGCCTGAGATGCTCTTCGCCGACGCTGCCGCGCATGTTGGTCCGTGCGATTGCGCGTTACTTAAAATCTCGCGGCGGTCCCGGCGGGAACCCTTCCTTCGCCTTAGTTGAGCACCTCGAGCCAGAGGCAGTGGTAGTATCGCACGTTCGAGGACATCAGGGGGTTGTTCAGCCGGGCCAGCCAGCCCTCTGGTTCTCCTCGGTGAGTACGCGGCATCCCGCCTCGTTCTTCTCTATCAACCATGCGTGGTACGCGTCGACACCTCCGAACTGCGCGCTCCAGGCAAGACGCTCACAGGAGACGAACTCCTCCACCTTCGACGAGAGCGTCACACCGAACATGCGCCAGCTAAGACTGCAGCCCTGGAGCTCGTTGCTCACGTGGACGGCCGTGCTGTCCGGGCTGTACTTCTCCGGCCATATGACCTCCATCTGGCAGGCTCTTGCGCCCGCTCCAGGTTCCACTTTTCCTTTTGCCAAAATGCCTGACTACCTTTATCTACGCGCCGGAGTTCGTGCACACGTGAGTGGATCCTCGGCCGACTCTCAGGGCGTATCGCCTCCAGCGAACCCTGCATCTGGCTCCGGCAGCGGCCAGAAGTTCTGGGAGTTCGCCGACCTTGGCTTTGACACCGGCAAGAAGCTCTGGTTCGTCCAGTTCTACAATGCCGGCAACGAGAACGTTGGCACGTACTTCGCCAGGACCGTGGTCATCTCAAAGGGCTGGGCGGCCCAATACCAGTGGAAGGATTCCAAGGGCGGGCTTTTCTGGCACGTGAGGGAGAGGTTCTACGCCAGTGAGATAGACAGGCTTTCGATGGACCCCAGCGGAGGCGCTCTCACAATCGCCTTCAAGGAAGACGGAGCAGACGAGCCCGAGGTCAGCATCCCCACCGACTTTGCATATCTGCTGTACGCGTACCACCTCACCAGCAAGGACCTGGGGCGGGCCCCGATGGGGTTCGTGGAGTTCTTCTCTCCCGATGGGTCTCCGCTCGGACGGGTCGAGAACCGCTGGATAATCATAGAGGGGGTCGAGAGGAGGACTTCCGGCGAGTATCCCGGCGTCCGCATCAGGGTCGATAAGAAGGACATCGGGGCAATCACGGTCAGCGACACCGCCATCATAGTGAAGGGGAAGAGACCGGTCAGGACGATCTAGTCCGTCGAGCTTACGTCGCGCAACCCATCAGTTTTTGCAGACAACGCTTAAATCGAGGATTATGCTTTTTTCAACTAGCGATGCCTCCGGACATACTGATTCCCAACTCGTCGATAAAGTCGAGCACCGGCGGCCCGATGACCATCGAGAAGATGGAGGTAAGCGCAGTGACCATCCCGACGGTGGACATGAAGGACTTCAACGGCGCTTTCAGTTACGCTTCTTCGGTCGCAAAGGACGTCCAGGTGGAGATGACGCTCTCGATATGCAGCACCTTCACCGGCTGCGTCAGCGTCTGCTGGCCCATATGCTGCGTCAGCGTCTGCGGCGGCATCGAGATCTCTACCTACACTCAGACGAACTGCATCGGTGACGTCGCGATGGAGGGCGGGAGCTTCTGCATGAGCGTGCCTGATGCGACGTTCGGTCCCTTCAGCATGACGATCCCTCCGGTGAAGAATGTCACCATCGCCAAGATAGACGTCACGGACATCTGCATGCACTGCACCGAGGTACCTCTGCCGAGCCCCCTCGGGATAGTCCTGGGAGATTCGTTCCCAGTCCCAAACCCCATGGGTCCGCTCGACGTGAAGGTCAAGGAGACGAAGATGGCGAGCATGGACTCGAAGGGGGCCAACATACCACCCGCCTCTCTAAAGAACATCAAAGCGCTCAACATCAACATCCCTTCGGTCACGACCAAGGCGATGAGCGTCACCTCGACCACTCCGTTCTCAATCTCGATGTCGATGCCTCTCTACGACGACGGCTCAGCGATGGGCTCACACGTCCACACTTCCGGCTGCGCCACCAAGAGCAAGATCGAGACCGACATGACCCTGAACATCTCGTCGGTGACCATGAACATCAAGGGAGGCATCGAGTTCACAAACGTCCAGGGGACGGTGACCACGAGCTCCGCTGACGCGGGCCCCTTCACCATGGACCTCAATCTCAAGGGAGTCAAGATTAAGGGGCTGACGCTGTTGGGCATGAAGATGCCCGAACTCGAGGTCCAGCTCTAGTTGTCAAAGGTACAACGGAAGCCGACCAGGACGAGACCAGCGCAGAAGCTGCCGCGCAGCACGACCTACCTGAAGAATGAGGAAGCGAACAGACTGAACGGGCTCCGCGCGAAGCTCGTCGCTGCCCGAGGGAACGACAGGCCCGATGTGGACTCGACCCTGGAGCTGATGTACCTGAGAATCCTGGGAAGGGTGAAGAACCGGGACGCCGTGGAACCGGAGCTCAATAAGCTGAAGACGCTTCTCGATCAGGCGGCCACGACCATGAACAAGATAATGGACGAGACGGAAGGCAGAGCTGGCTCAAAATAGTCGCGTCTTCAATCAGGTCCGGCCTAAATATTTGAACAACATTTAATACGGCGATTGCGACCCAAGAAATCAC
>CAZAMW010000162.1:0-4057 GCA_964486265.1 uncultured Nitrosopumilales archaeon
GCGGTCGATCGAAAAGGGGGGGTCGGCCGCTCAAGCAGCCGGCGGAGACCCCCGGGCCTCCGGGAAGCAAAGTGGGGTCGACCGCGTGTAACGCTATATAGCGGGACCGGCGGCTGCCTATTTCGATTCATCACCATGCTTGACTTGCTCAGGAGCTACGCGATGGGTAAGGAGGCCCTCCAGAGGGTCGACGCAAAACGGCGGGCCGATTTCTGGCAGGTGGCGAGGGTGGACCGGCTGACGCCGGTCCCGGCGCTTCTCAGGGAGTAGGGACTTCGCTTGTCGAGATGCCTGTACGCAGGAACCTTGGCGCTGCCTTCGGAGACCGCCTCTGAGCTCGCCGCAGAGGGCATCGAGCTGGTAGTCAATCCCTACGGAAGAGCGCCCACGGAGGACGAGCTCGTCGCTCTGCTGCCCGACTTCGACGCGGTGCTTGCGGGTCCGGAGCCTTACACCGCCAGCGTCATCTCGTCGTCGAAGAGGTTGAAGATAATCGCGAGGACGGGCGTGGGCTATGACAAGGTCGACGTCCGGGCGGCGACCAAGAACCACGTATTCGTGACCTGGACCCCGGTCCCCGAACTGGCTTCCTCTGTGGCCGACCAGGCCATCGCTCTCATGCTTGCGGTCGTGAAGAGGACCGTCCAGATGAACGAGGATGTGAGGGCCGGCAGGTGGGAGAGGCAGAGGTGGTCCACGGAGGTCGGCGACCTCAGGGGGCGCACGCTGGGGCTGCTCGGACTGGGCAGGATAGGCAGCGAGGTGGCGACGCGAGCCACCGCGTTTGGGATGAATGTCATCTACTACGACGTGGTCAGGATGGAGCAGAGGGAGAAGGAGCTCCCGATACGCTATGTCCCCATAGAGCGGCTGCTGGCCGAGTCCGACGTCCTGTCGATCCACGCTCCGCTCACTCCGGAGACCAGGAACCTGATCAACGAGGCGTCGCTGCAGCTCATGAAGCCGTCTGCCATACTGATCAACACATCGCGAGGGGAGATAGTCAACGAAAAGGCCCTTGCGGAAGCGCTCGAAGCGAACAGGCTGGCCGGAGCCGGGCTCGACGTCCTGGCGAAGGAGCCCCCCGTCGAGGGGCACGTCTTCTACAGGCTCGGCGAGAGGCTGCCGAACCTGGTCCTCACCGGTCATGTCGCCTTCGGGAGTGACACGTTCCGCGCCATGGTCAAAGCGGCGTGCGGCGACGTCAGGAGGGCGCTGAAGGGCGAGCTGCCGAAGTACCTGCTCAACCCCGAGGCCGCAGCGGGCACGACGGGGCGATGAACCCTTGGCCGACCCCAAGGTCTCGTCGACGGGGAGGCTCAGCTCCGGAGTAGAGACACCGATGCTGGGACTGGGAGTCTACCAGATCCCCCGGGGAAGGGCGACCGAGGGGGCCGTGAAGTTCGCCCTCGACGCCGGCTACGGGCACATCGACACCGCCAGCCTCCACGGAAGCGAGGAGAGCGTGGGCAGGGCGGTGAGGGAGAGCGGAGTGCCGCGGGAGGATGTCTTCGTGACCACGAAGCTGTGGAACAGCGACCAGGGGTACGATCCGGCCCTGCGGGCTTCTCGGCCATGGCGCTCGGCGTGCTCACCATGGGCGCGGGCTACTAGGTCTGGAAGCGGTCCAGGATAGCTGCGATGATGTCGGTAGCCGTCTCCAGCATCGCGGATGGACCGATAGGAGGATACCCGGTCATCCTCGCCCTGGTCGGCTTGTTCCTGTAAGCATATGTCGCTTCGGCGGTCGTCAAGATCGCTGCCATAGGTCGGTTTGCGTTGGCGCTGCGGCGCGATGGCGTATGTTAAGGACGATTATCTCGGATACTGCAACGGATGCGGGCAGCGCGTGGCCTACTGCCCGTGCGAGGACGAGTATGAATGGCTCGGGCGGCCCTCAGACTTCCCCACAGCTCCCGGGACAAGGATACCGGTCAGGTCGCTTCCCTCGTCTCTGCCTCGGCCAGCTCCTCTTCGGCGGCGTCTCCGCGCTCCTCCTTATTGAGCCAGTTCCTTATCGTGCGGTAGTGGTCCTGCCGCCAGAAGTAACCGAACGATACCCCGGCGACCGCTATCGTGGAGAAGACGAACGCCCCGCCGACTATCCCAAAGCCGGTGAAAGGGTTCGACAGCTGCGCGACGATCGTCTTGGCCAGCCCACCGCCCCCTCCTCCGAAGAGTTGACTCTCCAGGGCCGGGCCGAGGAGGTTCACGAGCACACCCCACCCGAAAGACTGGGCAGCCACATCAGTGATTTCCTCGTAAGGGTCAACTCTGGCCCAGTCGCCGAAGACGAAAAACATCAAGAAGGGCAAAGCGTACTGGAATCCCACGAGGGCAATCCAGGGATACAGGATGTCGCCGTAAGCGAAGATTGTGCGGAGAAAGGCGAACTGGTCCGAGTTCCGCAGGAATGCAGGATAGAGGGAGCTCGAAACGGCTTCGCTGACGTAGAGCCCCGCCGGAAAGGCGGCGATGGAAAGCAGACCGGTCGCAGCGACAGCGGCCACCAGCCTGCCGAGCGGCCCGCCGTTCGCCTTCGTCTCTTCCAAGTCACAACCTCCTGAGATAGGATAGCAGGACCGCGGAGAAGCCGATGAAGGCGTAGAGCACCGACGACGCAACCGCGTTGCCAACGTCCTGTACCAGAATTCCCAATGTGGTGTATCCCGAGCCGTTGCCATAGGAGAAGAGAGTCAGGTCGATGGGTAGCTCGACGATGAAGCAGCCGAGGAGTATGGAGAGCGCGAGTGCAATGTAGTCCCTGTCAAGGACGAGCCGGACTCGGCCGACGGCGTAGAAGAGCGCAAACGCAACAAAGGGGAGATAGATTTCCCCCGGCAACCCTATGGCGCTCTGGTAGTAGGAGAAAGCAGGCGAGACGACGCGGAGCATCTCGTCCTCGATGGCTCCGACGAGCAACCCACCCACCGATATCGCCGAGGAGGCGAGCAGGAACCTCGGGAACAGGCCGTGTGAGGTCTCAGCGTAGGTCTCCTCAGACACGGGTAGCAACGCTGGGCGGCTCTATTACTGTCTTTCCGGCGGAACGGGCGGCCCCGAGCGGCTTCGGCAGGATTAGAGTGACCAATCTATATTAGACCACTAAAACATATATACTTCGGAGCACCGCGTTTCGACCGATGTGGCCGCTATCGAGGAAGAGCAGGAGCGCTCAGGAGACGCTCCTGCTGGGCTCCGCCCCTCAGCGTAGCGGGATGCCGGTTCGCAACTTCATCGCCTGGCTGGGGCCGGCCCTGATGGTTTCGATAGCCTACATGGACCCGGGAAACTACGGGACGGACATCGCAGCCGGTGCCGGCTTCAAGTACGACCTGCTGTGGGCGGTCTGGCTTGCCTCCGGGATGGCGATGCTGCTCCAGTATCTGTCGGGGAAGCTGGGGATAGCGTCGGGCTACTCGCTCCCCGAGCTAGTCAGGCAGTCGCTCGTCAAGCGAAGGTACGTGATCCCGTACTGGCTGGCGGCCGAGGCAGCTGCCGCAGCGACCGACCTCGCGGAGTACCTCGGTACGGTCATCGCTCTGAACATACTCTTCGGCGTCCCGCTGCTCCTCGCGTCCGTGATAGGGGCCCTGGACGTCATCATACTGCTCGCCATGACCGGGAGCAGGTTCAGGGTCGTCGAACAGTACTTCGTGCTGCTCATCACGGTCCTAGTGATAGGCATACTCTACAACCTGACCGTGGTCAAGCCTTCTCTCGCCCAGGTTGGCTTCCACTCCGTTGTGCCCCTCGCTGCCAGCTCGACGGCGCTGCTGATAGTGGTGGGCATAATCGGCGCCACAGTGATGCCGCACGCGCTCTACGTCCACTCGTGGCTCTCGAAGAACAAGATGGCGATCATGGCCAAGAACGGCCGCGACGCGCAGGCGCAGACGGTCAGCGGGTCGATTGCGGATTCGATGGACGAACGCACCGGTCATCACCCGTACTCGGTCGAACAGAAGACGAGGGTCAACAGGCTCCACAGGACCGAGACGGTCGTTGTCCTGGCCGTGGCCGGGGTCGTCAACGCGGGGATCCTGCTGGTCGCGAT
>CAZAMW010000163.1:0-4041 GCA_964486265.1 uncultured Nitrosopumilales archaeon
ATCGACCAGACCCTGCTCCCTCAGCGCCTTGTCTACAGGGAGTTCGGGAGATGGGAGGAAGTCGCCGATGCCATCAGGAGGATGGTAGTGCGCGGCGCCCCGGCCATCGGGGTCGCGGCCGCGATGGGTGTGGCCCTGGCCGCCCAGGGCTCGAGGGCGTCCACCCGAGACGGTCTCCTGAAAGACATGGAACGGGCGGCGTCAGGGCTGCGGTCCACGCGTCCGACCGCGGTCAACCTGTTCTGGGGCATAGACCGGGTCATGGCTGCAGCCCGGACTGCCCGAGGAGGCACCGACAGGCTGATCCGTGCCACGGTGAGCATCGCCGTCGAGATGGCGGAGGAGGACGTCGAGACGAACAGACGCCTCGGCAAGGTCGGCGAGCCGCTCATCGATGACGGAGACGTGGTGATGACCCAGTGCAACGCCGGGGCCCTGGCGACGGTGGGATACGGGACAGCGCTCGGCGTCATCAGAGCGGCGAGGGACGCCGGGAAGTGCGTCAAGGTCATCGTCAACGAGACGAGGCCGGCGCTGCAGGGCGCGAGGCTGACGGCGTTCGAACTAGTACGCGACGGGTTCCACTGCACGCTCATCTCGGACACGGCCGTGGGCTACATGATGTCGAGAGGGCGCGTGGACAAGGTCGTCGTGGGAGCGGATAGGATCACCAAGGATGGCTACGTCTTCAACAAGATCGGGACGTACCAGGTCGCCGTCCTGGCGAACAGGCACGGGATACCCTTCTATCCGGCGGCTCCTCACTCCACATTCGACCTGGAGAGGACCCACGAGAGGGTCGTGATAGAGGAGCGCGCGGCGGAGGAGGTCTTTCAGGTCAGGGGGAAGCGTGTCGCTCCGAAGGGGGTCCCGGTCGCCAACCCCGCGTTCGACGAGACGCCTCCGGAGCTGGTCACCGCGATAGTCTCGGACAGGGGACTCATCGGCAGGCCTATCGGCGAGAACGTCGCGGCCGTAATCGGCACGTCGTAGTTCAGAGCAATTTTAAGCGGGAACCGCGGGCGTGACGCCGGGCCCGTAAGTTAGTATGGATAGACTGCCGGCCTTCGGAGCCGGATGTCGTGGGTTCAAATCCTGCCGGGCCCGCCATTTCTTCGTGTCGCCCGACCTCCTGGGGTTTACGCTATTCCCGGCACTCCTGCGTGCGAGATCTCGGTAGAAACAATGTCACGGAGCGCGCGGAAGAATCGCGGGCGTTCAAAATCTTGAGATCCTGACCATTTTCAAACACCTTATTTACCGACTCGCGCAATTCATTCTGCCGATGGGACACAAGCCGATCGTGGCTCTTGTTGTTGTCGCGGTCCTGGTTCTAGCAGGACTAGCGGGAGTGGTGCCCCATTCGCACGGTCAGACGGAAACATCGTCGACGGCAACGACCTGCCCCCCCGCCTGTGAAGAGATAGTCCCGCTCATACCCTTTGTGAACGGCGCGGCCGCGGTCCAAAGCAACCCCCAGCCCCCCGTCTTCGGAGGTGATGCAGGCATGTACATCTCGAACGAGGGTTCAGACTCGGTCTCGGTCGTATCCGGGGGGCAGACAGTCGGAAACGTTTCGGTCGGCCCAGCTCCGCTTCAGGGGGCGTACGACCCCTACGGCGGCCTCTTCTACGTGCCAGATTCTGGCGCGAACGAAATCTCGGTTCTTGCAGGCGCGAGCTTGGATGCGAGCATCCCCACGCAGGCTTCGCCGTTGACGCCGGCCTTCGACCCGTTGAACGGCTACATGTACGTTCCAAACAACGGTGGGTGCGACATCGCTGGCGGAGCATCCTGCGGCACGACGGTCTCGGTCGTATCGGGCCTCTCTGTAATCGAGAACATCACGGTCGGGACCGCTCCCGAGGAGCCGGTTGTTGATACCAACATCGCGTCCCCCTACTACGGGTTCGTCTACGTTCCCAACGCGGTAAGTCAGGACATCTCCGTCATCTCAGGGAAGAACAATACGGTTGTAGCGACCATTGGACCGGGCCCTACCTTCCCCGTCCTGGTCCCGCGCCCGCCCGGGGGTGGGGTCTACGACCCACGGGATGATATCATCTACATGGGTTCGTTTATCATCCACGGTATAGACGTGGTCGGGGAGCTTCCCACGCTCTCTATGCCCGGCCTGGTGATACACCCCAACGAGGCGCCCCCGCAGTTCGAGGTTTCATGCACCGCCAGCTGCATCTATGACCCGTACAACGGACTCGTCTACGAGCCGTCGGACCCGTATCAGCCGTTTTTCGGGGGTTACATAATCATTAACGGGACGGATGCAACTGCCTCCAGCTGCGACGACTGTGGCGCGTCCGAGGGAACCTTCAACCCCCATAACGGATGGGTCTACATGGGTTCCGAGGTCATTTCGGGAGAGACGCCCTTCGCTCTCGCCTCGCCGCTCGCCGGAGCATCAGCAGGGTCGCAGTCCTACAACCCCGACGACGGGTATATCTACGGTGTTTACGGTCAATCGACCCTCAGACTCGGAAACTCCTGCCCCCAAGTAGGGGGAATATTCAACTACAGCGCACTCGACCTTCAAATCTGCAGTCTCGGAGGTTCCAACATCATCCAGACCACAAACAACGTGACCGCGACCAGCAGCGGAGGGGTTAACGGAAGCGGTAGTCACATCTTCTCCATTGTGACCGGGGGGAACATCCCGATGGCCGCGGGCAACTGGACCGCTTCGGGAAGTAAGATAATAGGTCAGGCGGGAGGCGCCACAATCTCCTTCTCGCTGACGGGGCAGAGCGGGTCCAGTGGGATGGCTACCATCACGGTTCTGAAGGCCGAGGTGGTTTTCCTCCTGGGCGCCGCTGCGCTAGGCGGAGCCGGGAGCCTACCCTCAAGCAAGAGCGTGGCGTCGTGGTTGCCTCAGCTGTATGTCGATGGACAGCAGGTGACCGACGCGACCATGACCCAGGACTCGACGAACATCTACATCACATTCCCAATTCATTTTAGCACTCATCAAATAGAACTGAACTGGATTCCCAGCGCAGACGCTGTGGGAACCGCGAATTCGACGAGCAGCACGGCGAGCGCAGCGTCCTCATCCTCATCGAGTGTCCTCACCAGCCTAACTTCCGCCTCCCAAGTGGTCTCCTCGTCTTCGAGCCCTGCGGGCTCGAAACTAGCGCTGGACAGCAGCTATCTCGTCGTCGTCGGGATTTCGATGCTGGCGATCTTGTTGAGCTCAGTCCTGGTTAGAGTGAAGCAGATAGGACCAGAGCGCAAGAGAAAGTGGAACGCCTAGCCCGGGACGAAGGCCGGTCTGTCCGGCCAGTGATGAGCGTCCTGTCAACCATCCGAGAAGACCCCCATCTTTCAATTTAAATAATCGGAAGGAGACGGCTGGACAGATGCGGAGGCTGCTGTTCGTCCTGCTGAGTCTTTGTTTGCTGAGTTTGGGCGCATTTCTTCCTGTGGCACACGCTCAAACTTTCGTGACTAGCATCCCTCTCGGCAATCAGAACCTGAACGAGGCGGCATTAGGCCCCCCTGTTTTTGACCCCGCAAACGGGAACATCTATGTCTCGGCCCTGGGGACGTCGAATTTGGGCACGGTATCGATAATCTCGGGTTCCAGTAACACGGTAACCTCGATTCTTGGGCTCTCGACGCCCCAGGTCAGGAGTTTGCCAGGTACGGGCGTGCTGGACTCGTCGAACGGTGATGTGTATGTCCCCGATGGTCCAAACATGCACGTCATATCTGGGACCACGAACGCTATAATCCAGAACATAACCGGAGTGGATACTACACTGCCCCCGGCGCTCGACCCATCCACCGGGATGATGTACGCCTCGAACCCAACGCAGAGCAGCGTGTCCGTGATAGACACCTCTAACAACTCAGTCGTAGCGACGCTGCAGCTTCCGAGTGGTGCGAGTGCGGTTCCCGTGTTCGACCCCGTCAGCAACGACGTCTATATTCCTGGATTCAACGCAACCACGGCGATCTCCGCTACGACAAACAGCATAGTGGACACGATTCCGTTTGCAAACGGAGCGAGCTACCTCGCGCTCG
>CAZAMW010000164.1:0-3172 GCA_964486265.1 uncultured Nitrosopumilales archaeon
GAAGGGGGCCGCTCTCCCGCGTCATAGGCTTCCTCGAGGGCGTCGTCGCAAGGTCGGCGTACGCCAACACCGCGCCCCACAGGTTCTGGGCGGACCGGCTCGGCAGCATGGGCGCGAACCGCGTGGCCGTGGTCCACGACTTTGTCGAGAAGAATCGGCACTCGCGGGACGACGCGTTGAGGGCCCGGTACTCCGGACGCCCGCTCATCGCGATGTGCTCCCACGGAGGCCACCCGCTGGAGCGCTTGGAGTCCGAGGCCACCGGAGTGGGACGGGTCGAGGGCGTCGAGCTGCTCATCTCGGGGCCGACCGCGAAGCTAGACAGTCGGGTGAGACAGATGACGCTGCCGAACAACGTGAAGTACATCGGGTTCCTGCAGAGGGACGATTACGAGTCTCTCAAGGCCTCGGTGGACATGGCTGTGAACATCACGGACGAGCCGTACACCCTCTCACACGTACTGCTCGAGTACGCCGCGAGTTCGCTCCCGGTGGTGTCCTCCAGGCAGGAGGTGGTCGAGGAGTTCTTCGGAGATTCACTGCTCTACACAGACTCCACGGAACCGGACGCAATCGCGGCCGGGGTCGAGAGGTTCAAGGACCCTTCGGTGCTCACCGACTACCGCGCGAGGGTGACGCGCTGGTACGAAAGGGCGAGTGCCTCGCGGGCGGGCGAGCTGAAGACGCTCAGGTCCCTGCTGAGCCGATGACCGGCCTGAGCAGCCGCCTGGTGAGCCTCCTGAACTCGCCGTCGGTCGCGAAGACAAAGCCGAAGTAGATGACCATCCCGGCCACCCCGATGACGGCGACCTCCTCTCCGAACTCTATGCTCCGGGCCCGGTAGTTGAGAAGGGTGCTCGCGAGGTAGAGGAACGCCGCCATCATCGCCGAACCGGCGACGTACTTCAGGAACGCTGGCCTCAGCGAGAGCTTCACCCTCTTCCTCACCCGGAGGACCCTCACCGCGACGAAGGAGGAGAAGACGACCAGCTGGGCCGTGGCCCAGAGGTCGAGGGTTGGAGTGAAGTCGGCGCCGTTCGTCTTTCCGGCAAGCACTATGACGTAGACCGATGCAATGTAGATGACCGTGGCTCCGAGGTTCACCAGGAAGACGAAGAACAGGTCGCTTCGGACATAGTGTTGGAACCTCGCCGAATCGTCCGTGTCGACGGTCGCCTTTCCCATGAGGGTCTGGTCCAGGAAGATGCCCAGGGCGCCCACGAGCGCCGCGAACGCCAGGACAATCAGCGCGGTGCTGCCCTCCACGTAGGTCGGCTTGAGCACGAAGAGGATTGGCTTCGCGAGCGCGGCGGCTCCCGCCGCGAGCGGGATGCCGAACAAAAGGGACAGGTCGAGGGTGATGCTGGGCAGCTCGTCCGAACCCCCTCCCCTGAGGAGGAGCGGGTAGAGCGCGACCGCAAGATAGCTGGAGTAGCCGGCGAGCGTGGCCACAGAGAAGGCCGCCTGGTAGTATCCCACGAGGACCGTACCTCCGACGGCGAGCGAAGCGACGTACGTGTCAGCGACGCCCACCACGTAGGGTATCGAGTTCAGGGACGTCAGCCACGAACGGGTCATCCACCTCCTTCCTGCCTCGAAGTCTAGAGGGAGCTGGAGCGCCTCCGAACAGAGATAGGTCGAGGTAGCGGCCTGGGCCAGGTTGGCCGCCATCAGTGCGACTATCACGCCGTCGATCCCGGCGTGGTACAGGAGGAGCGCCGGGAATGCGACGAGGAGCTTGCAGGCTTCCGAGGAGATGACGGCGTAACCGCCGACGACGGGGTTGTACCCAGCGACGATGGCGTTGGAGGCCTGGTTCCAGTACCCTATCGGGACCAGGAATATCGCCAGGAGGAGAGTCGTCCAGTCCGCCTGGACTCTGCTCGCCGTGAGGTAGGAGAGGACGACGTAGATGGCGATGCCCGCGGCGCTCAGCGCGAAGTTGACGACGAGCGCCGTCTTCCCCCTCATGAAGCCTCTCGCTATGTCGCGCGTCGCCCAGTAGACCAGCAGGCCCGACGGATACGACGCGAACGTGACGACGTCCAGGATCACCTCCCACAGCCCGAACTGCTGCGTGCTGAGGCTGCGCGTCATCAGCAGGAGGAACGCCAGCCCCGTGAAGATGCTCCCTATCCTCGACGAGAAGACCACGAGACCGGTCCTTCTCACCGAGATCTGCTTCGACATTTTCGACTAGTCCAGGAAGCTCAGGTTGGACTCGACCAGCTCGGTGTCGAGCCTTTCGTACGCCTCGGTGGTCCCGACGTCGTACCAGAACCCGTCGATGTAGAACGGCGAGACCTTCAGGCCCTTGTCGATGACCGCCGGCACGAAGTGCCTCATTATGTCGACGCTCCCGTCCCTCGAGACGACCTCCGCGAGCGCCGGAACGCACTCCTTCGAGACTACCAGGCATCCCATGGTGACCGAGAGGGGCATGGTCGGCTTCTCCCTTAACGAGGCCACCCTTCCTTCTTCCACCTGAGCGACCCCCACAGGCAGCCTGTAGTCCCTGGAGAGTACGAGCGACATCGCGGCCTTCCCGCTCTGGTGCGCCGCGACGAGGTCGCGGACGTTGAGCGAGGAGAGGACGTCCCCGTAGTACACGACCACCTCGTCGAAACCCTGCAGCTTCCCTGAGCGGATCGCGCCGTGGAGCGAGCGGGCGCTGCCCTTCGAGTTCTCAGGGTCCCTTGAGTATTCGAGCTTGACGCCGAACTTGGAACCGTCCTCGAAGTATCCCTCGATGTCCTCGGAGCGGTACCCCGTGAGAAAGGTCAGGTCGCGTACTCCGTTGTACGCCAGCAGACGGACGATGTACTCGAGGAGGGGCCTCTTCTTGCTCCCGACGGGGATCATCGTCTTCTGGAAGTAGTTCGTCAGCGGCCTCAGCCTGGTGCCCTCCCCGCCGCAGAGCACGGCCGCCTTGGTGACCATTGCGTCGCGTGGCTCCGCAGCTTCTGCTCTTAAATCCAATCCCGGCCATCCTAACCTTCTTTAATTCGAGACCCGCCACGCGCTGAGAACGTCGTGAAGACAGCTTGAAGATGAAGGTCACAGTCGTCCTCTTCTTCATCGTTACGCTCGCCCCGTCGCTTCTGCTCCACCTCGTCGGGCCCGCGCTCCCCTTCGCCTTCGGCCTGCTCTTCGCAGTCTACGGGATAGCCAG
>CAZAMW010000164.1:3182-4032 GCA_964486265.1 uncultured Nitrosopumilales archaeon
AGGAGCGCAACCATGAAGGTCAACATCCTGAACGACCTGCCGAACGCGCTAAGGGTCTTCCTAGCGTCGCTGGGCGGGTATCTGCTTTCGATGGAGCGGCCCTTCATCTATCCCTCCGCCGGGGTGCTCCTTCTCTTCTCCTCGGTCTACCTGAACGACGAATTCCAGAGACGCGCCATCCGCTCCCTGCGCATCGGCCGGAAGGGAGGCTCGATAGCGCTGCTCGGAATAGACGGGAGCGGCAAGTCCTCCCACTCGGCCGCCCACGGGCGCTGGCTCCAGGCCAGGGGGTACCGGTGCGCCGTGACCCCCTTCCACAGTTACCTCTTCGTCGAGCTCCTCGCCTCCCTCTCCTCGAGGGGGAGGCAGGCCGTCCCCGCGGAGGAGAGGTTCAGGTTCAGGAGGGGCGGGAATCCCCTCAGGCCAGTCCTCTCACTCGTAGACAACCTCGTCCTCCAGGCATGGACCTCCCTCGGGTGCAGGGCTGAGGGCAGGGTGGTGGTCTACGACAGGTTCATCTGGAGCACCTACGTAAAGTACAAGGCGTTGGGCTACCACGTGAGGCCGATCTCGCGGCTCTACCTCGCCCCCGCGCCCACCTGCGCGGTGGTCCTCGACGTCCCCGTCGAAAAGTCGCTCAGGGTCATCGACGAGCGGGTCGCCCACATCCACTACCCGAGGGAGGTCCTCGACGGCGAGCGGCGGGAGTACCTGGCGATCGCGAAGCGGCGCGGCTACCCAGTCGTTGACGCGACGGCCCCCTTCGACCGGGTGCAGGCGGAGGTCGAGTCCCACTTCGCGCGCGTCTTCCCGGAGAGGGGGGCCAGGCGCTGACCCTCCCGGCGCCCAC
>CAZAMW010000165.1:0-3970 GCA_964486265.1 uncultured Nitrosopumilales archaeon
CGTCGACGACCCTCGGTACGAGTCAGGGGGTCTCATCGAACACGAGCGGAGGCGCGACTTCGAGCACACATCAGAGCGCGAACTCGGGTGAGTTTGCGATGATGGCCACAGACCCGCCCATCACGGCCTCCGGCGTCAGCAGCGCTACCGTCACTTATAGCGGCCTTGCCATCCACAGCGCGGGCAGCGCATCAGCGAGCGGATGGACGCAGCTACAAGGCTCAGGAAGCGTCAACCTGATGAGCTCCGTCAACGTGAGCCAGACTATAGCCGCAGCCCAGGTCCAGAGCGGAACATACGACATGGTGGCAATGAACATCACGTCCGGGTCGGTCGTCTACAATGGCCAGTCTCAGGCTGCCGCAATCGCGTCCGGCGACCTCGAAATCCACCTGAACAGCGACGTCCAAGTGAGCAGCTCCGCCTCCAGCGCAGCGATCGTCGACCTGCGGACCTTCGTCATCAATGCAGGCAACTCATCCAGCCCGCAGTTCGTCATCAGCATAGCCGCAAAGGCCACTTCAGTCCCCTCAAGCGGCGTGACGACGACATCGCTCCAAGTCGGAGCCAAGGCCAGTCTGAACGGGCAGGCATGGTGGACCGGCTTCCAGGACCAGACCGCGACCAGGCTGACCATCAATTCAGCCACCCTGACGAGCAATTCACTCAGCCTCAAGCTGAGCAACTCGGGCAACTCGTCGGGCGAGGTCCAGACCATAGTCGTCACCCCGACCTCGGCCGGTAGCGACGCCAGCGCGTCTCTACCCAGTTCGCTCTCGGGCTCGGCGGTCTTCACCGTCGGCGGCGACGGCTCCGTCGAGGCTTCGAACACGCTTCAGGGGACCATCCTCCTGAACAACAGCACGGGCACCACTGTCAACGCCGACTCCTCTACGACCATGAGCTTCGGCGGGGCCATATCCCTCAATTTCGGCATAGGAGTGCTGCAGTTCTCGGGCGTGGTGGCGGGGCAGAGCTACCTGGTCACCGTCATGGGTGCGAACACATTCGCGAACATCGTAGTGGTGGCCCAGTAGGGCCCCACTCCCTGCAATTTTTTCTGATTTCTCTGGTGATTCGCAATTTTATTGGCTGGAACAAGCGTTCCAGTGCGTTCCTTATGCATCGCGCGATAGACGGTAATTGTCATGATGAGAAGCTTGGCCGGGCTTGCACGGATCTCGGCGGTCGGCATGATACTAGTCCTTGTCGCGTCCGCCCCGTATGTCGCTTTCGCGCAGAGCGGCGGCCAGCCGACCGCAGCACAACTACAGACCGAGATTCAGGTCGCCGTTTCGGCCAGGACCTATTCATCGGGGCTGCTCTCCACCGCCGCCAGCGCCGGCCTGAACATTAGTCCGGCACAATCGCTCATTGTTATGGGCAACTCCTCGCTTGCATCAGCCAGGTCGGAGCTTGCCTTTGGCGGGAACCTCACGGCAGGAGTGCATGATGCTCTTACCGCAATCGGTGACTTTTCGGCGGCGTCTGTCAGCCTCGGTATCGCGCTGCAGAAATCAGGGTTTGTAGGGCCGGCAGACTTCGAGAGCGCGATCGGCGCCATCACTTCCGCCAACGGGACTACCGCCGCGTTGTCCACCATAATCACGAACGCCTGCGCCACGATCCGCGTCAACTCATCGCTCGCCGGCGGCTTCCTTCAGGACTGCAACGCTAGCAGGGCGGACATCTCGAATTCGTTCGTCGCACTTAAGGGGGCTTCAATCGCCGTCGCGGATGCTGAGGCTGGCCAGGCCGGTGCAAGCCTCTCGGCTTCCTCCGCCTTCGTTGCCCAGGCAAGGGGCAACCTCACCCAGGCGGCTGCTTTGATAGGCCAGCTTTCGGCGTACACCTACGCCGGAAGAGGAGAATCTTTTGTCAGCGGACCTCTGGCGCACCAGATGGCCCTCGCAAACGCCTCGGTGGGGGTCCAGGAGTCCCTCTCAGCGGAGTTCGGCACTCTGGTCTCCGACTTCCAGTCGTCCTCAAGTGCAATCGGCGCAGGTGTCGACGGCGCTACGTCTTCCGTCTCGGTCACCTCCAGCGCCGTCTCGTCGGTGGACTACGCCTCGGTGGGCGCGAGCGCGTCGACGCAGGAGGCCACACTTGCAAGCATCCAGTCTGACCTCGCGCTGTTGGGCCAGCAACTGCCCGCGGCGCTGCCTCCCGGGATTACAGCGACAATCCAGAGCGACATCACGGCGACGCAGGCCAACCTGACAATCTATTCCAAGGCGCTTGAGAACTCCGGGTCCGTAGCCGACTCCTATCCCCCCGTCATCTTGAGCGGATTCTCGGCTTACTCCGCGAGTTACCAGGCCGGGACGATGGCAACGGAACAAGACGCTCAGGCTTTCCTCGCTTCCTACTCATCGCTCCAGACCGAAGTGAACAGCGTGGCAAGCCAATTCCCGCTCCTCACGATCCTCGCTCAGTGGGGTGCGACGCTGGACTCTGCAGGGCAGGGTGCCGCAGCGGGCAGCGTGGCCGTCGACACGGCCCTGCAAGGGATGTCGAGCGCCCTCGCATCCCTGGGGACCGACATTTCCGATACCACCATGGCCGTCCAGTCGGCTGCGACACAGGTGCAGGTCGGAAGTGCCCTCATCCAGAACGCGACGGCCATCTCTTCATCCGAGGTTGGCTGGCTCAATTCCACGGGGACGACTTCGGTGGTCCAGGCGGTGGCGTCCCTCAAGACAACGGCACAGGCGGCGAGCAACTTCACAGTATCGTCTCAGGCTTTGTTGCAGCTCCAGCTGGATCAGATTGGCCCGGCTGCCCAGAACCTGGCGAGCATGGGGGCTTCGGTAAAGTCGCAGGCCGCTGCTACGTCGGGGTCGATGAGCTCCGCAGAAGCGGTGATAGCGGGAGACCTGCAGGCCCGTGTCCAAGCAGTGGCCTCAGCTAATTCACTCATCCACCAGGCGCTGTCTTTGCTCGGTGAGCTGCAGGTCAGCCAGGGAGCGTCGCTGCTTGTGCAGGCGTCAGCACAGGTGCAGCTCGCCTACTCAAAGCCTGACTAGCCCTCCGCCTGTCTCCCGCGGTTCTTTATGACCTCGACCTGGTTCTGGGAGCCGACCTTGGTTATCTTGATGTATCCGAGTCTCTCGAGCCGCTTGACCTGCCTCCAGCCCGAGGTCTTGGGAAGCGCAAAACGGGTCCTTATCTCAGGTTCGAAGACCCTTCCGCCCTTCTCCACGATGTAATTCAGAACCTGGATGTCGTCCGGCCGCAGTCCAGCGCCATTGAGGTCAACGGCTTTGCGCCTCCTGAATATTACGAGTAAGGCGAGTGAGGCTGCCACGATGATGGCTAATGCTCCTGATTCAACTAAGGGGCTCGAAGTGCCGCTCCCGGAGTGGGTCTGACTGCTGGAGACTTCTGAAGCCTGGCTGCTCGACGCCGACCCTGACGAAGTGTGATACCCTGACGTGGAAGAGCCTGAAAGCGAGCTAACAGAAATCGGGATGCCATAGTTGATCTGCCACTCGCCCGGACCTAGGGCAATGACCGGAGAGCCTCCCTGCTCCGAGAACGAAGTCGGAGTTCCTGAAACCGAGGTCACCATTGACTCAGGGGGGAGGATCACCGTCGCGTTGTAACCCGTGGAAAAATTGAGCATCCATACCGTGCCCTGCTTGTCGGTGAGAGCGTCGGTGTCGTAGCTGAGTGTGATACCGGTGGACCCTAGGGTGTATATGGTAATGTTGGTCCCCGAAATCTGGAAGGACAGCGGCGACCCGTTCTGGTCCACCGCGACGACATCGCTGAGAACGGAGGAGAGTAATCTCACATTAATCGACACGTCGCTCGAGTTCGCTGAGAGCACCTGGCTGACCGCCGCAGAGCCGTCCCCGTAGACGTTGATGCTCATCGAGATGCTAGTTGACTGGGCAGAGGCGGTCACCGGACCGATGACAAGGAAGACGACCATGGAAGCGAGCACTACAGTGGTCAGCCTGGTCAT
>CAZAMW010000166.1:0-3914 GCA_964486265.1 uncultured Nitrosopumilales archaeon
ACCTCGGAAGGCTGGCGTGCGCCCTCGAGAGGGCTCAGCTCCCGATATTCATGTCAAAGCACGGCGACAAGGTCAGGCTCTCGGTCCAGAACGACCTCTTCATGGGGGTCCCGATCTTCTACTACTGGGAGAGCGACTCCGGAGGGGAGTTCCTGGCCTACAAGAACAACGGCGAGAACGAAGAGGTCCTCCTCCTCGACTCGGCGGCCACACCCTCCTACATCTACTCGCCGATAATCCATGTGCTGAAACTCCCGAGCATCCTCGAGCACAAGAAGGAGTTCAACCAGAAGTTCCTCGCCGCACAGGTAGCGGACCTTTCCTCCCTGGTGAAGTTGGCGACCTACAAGATGCTGTACGAGGAGCCTCCTCTACCGGTGTACTGTTTCAAGAACGGCACCAGCTGGATAGTCGGCGCGTTCGCCCGGCTGGACGACTACGAGGAGGCGTCCCTCTTCTTCTACACGAGGATAAAGGAGGAACCGTCAGCAGGCTTCATCAAGTACTCGCCTTCTAACCTGGGCGAGACGAGCTTCAGCAAGCGCGCGGACGAGCACGGGTTCCACTACGTCAAGGTCATCAAGCTGGCGGAAAGGCACCCGCTGGTGGAGTTCTGATGGGGTTCAGGGATGGCCTCGCCCAGTCCTCGAAGGAACGCTCCAGCCGCGTAATCGTGTCTCTCGACATCACCGGACCGCCGGAGACGAGGGTGGACCGCGCGCTGGGCCTCGTCAGGAGCATCGAGGGCGAGCTCGCGGGCGTGAAGTTCCACTGGCATCTGCTCCTCCCCGGCGGCCTCAAAGGGCTGAAACCCCTGATTGGGTTCTGCAACGACAGGAGGATTCCCGTCCTCGCGGACATCAAGCTCAACGACGTCGAGTCCACGAACCTTGAGGCAGCCGGGCTCCTCTATGATGCCGGAGTCGACGCTATAATCGCGAACCCGTTCGTCGGTGCGGAGGAAGGGCTCTCAGGTGTGATCGCCAAGGCGAAGAAGCTGGGCAGAGGGGTCGTCCTGCTGGTGTACATGAGCCACGCAGGCGCCGGGGAGGGCTACGGGCTGACGGTGGCCGGGGAGCCCCTGTATCGCGAATTCGCGAGGAGGACGAGGGACTGGGACGCCGACGGCGCGATCGTCTCGGCCAAGTCCCACCGCGTGATCAGGGAGGTAAGGTCGCTCCTGAAGAGGGACCAGTTCATCCTGAGCCCGGGCGTGGGGGCGCAGGGAGGCAAGGCGGACAGCGACGTGATAGAAGCCGGGGCGGACTTTGTGATAATAGGCAGGTCGGTGGTCGATGCGGCAGACCCGAGGGCGACCCTTAGGACCTTCAACGCCTCGATGCCAGCGCCCTGAAGACCTCGTTGGCGGCGCGCAGTAGCTTTCTCGAGTTGGCGTAGGTCACCACGTTCATCGCTCCGTCGAACGGCTTCCAGGTGTAGTCCTGATGCTCGAACGAGAGGGTCACTCTGTCTTCGAGAGCCTCTGCCAGGAAGAAGGTCACCTGCTTGTGTATCCTCTCGCCGTCGCGCTTGTAGAAGTACTCGATCGAGTGCTCGAAACCTTCGACGGGTCTGACCTTCGTGAGACCTGTCTCTTCTCTGACCTCCCGGTGCATGGTCTCGATGGGAGTCTCGCCCTCCTCGATGTTCCCCTTGGGGAAGTCCCAGTGACCGGCGGGATATCTCAACAGGAGATAGACAGGGCCCGACTTTGTCATCCTGAACACCAGAGCTCCGGCCGAACGCTCCTCCAGTCTCCCGTCTTGTGAGAGGTGGGTTCTCTGCCTTCGGGCGTCGTCGGGATTAGGACTTGGCAACCGAACCCACCTTTCGTCTTGCGAAAACGACGGCCAGGATCCCTACTAACACTGCGACAGCTATCGGAATGGTGTACCTGGTCGTGGTGTCCACGCTGACGACCACGCTCTTGGCCGACGCGACGCCCGTGAGGGTCGCGCCAACATACTGGAACGTGAGGTGAGAGCCGGCGGTGTCGAAGGTGAGCCCGGCGTTGGTACTCAGGGTGAGAGTGACGTTCTGGTTCGAGTTCGGCTGCATGCTCGGGAGCGTGACGGTCACCTGGTGGCCTGAGACGGTCGCCCCCGAGACGACACTGACGCCGGACGGGAGCGTGAGGGTGTAGACCACGTTCGAAACGCTGACAGGGGCGGAGTTCGAGATCGTTATCACGAGCCGGAAGTTGTGGTTCTCCTCAGGGGATGCCGGGCTGGAGGCGACCGTCGCCGTCACAGGCACGTAGACCGCCATGCTGCTCTTGGAGAGCGAGAGCCCCTGGGCCGCCCCGCCGAGGAGAAAGTCGGTCACCACGACCGCCCCCGTGACGTTCCCGTAGACGGCGGCTGTGAGCGTGACGGGATAGGTATAGCTCTGGGAGGCTCCGGCGCCAAGCTCGGGGTAGGTGCCCTGCGTGCTCTCCGTGGAGTTCGCGGCCTTGTCGAAGGAGTCGAAACCCGAGACTAGTGTCACATTGTAGACCGGAGAGGAGCCCGTGTTGCTCATGCTGACGGTCACTACCGAGCCCGTGCCCGGGAACCCGCTGTCCGGGGAGAAGGACTTTGTGACGGTTATCCCGGCTGGAATCTCGTAGGCCGCTCCGAATGTGTGAAGCTGCGTGCCCTCGTAGCTCGCGACGACGGCGCTGGGTGGCACGATGTAGTTATCGCCACTGAAGTTCAAGCTCAGCGTGTTCCTCTGCGTGGTGAGGCTCGAAGTGGTCATCGAGTAGACGCCGCCGGAGCAGGACCCGATGCCCGACTGACGGGAGCACTGGACGCCCTGCGGGAACGTCTCGCTCGCGCTGACGCTCGCGGGGCTGCCCTTTCCGTCGTTCGTGAACGTGTAGGTCACCGCAAGGTTCCTACTCGCTAGCGCTGCGGCCGTCAGCGAGTCGTTCGTGGCCACCTCTATGAACGGTATGACCATCGATGTGTGCGAAAGGACCAGCTGGACCGAGTTGGTCGTGAGGTTCTGGGAGACTCCCGCCGTGTCCGAGTACTCGACGGAGAAGGTCTTGGTGAAGTTTCGCTGGGCCAGGCCGGAGAGCCGGAGCGGGATGGTAATGGTCGAGGTGCCTCCGTTCTGGGCGATGTTGCTCACGGTGTAGTTGTCCACCCTTATGTTGAGGGCCGGAGAGTTGCCGTTGTTCGTTATCACGACCGAATAATTCCCAGAAGTACCCAGCGGCGTGCCGGACTGGATGCTCGCCATGGCGGTCAGGCTGAGCGCGGGACCGACCTGGTTCAGCTGTATGACGTCCTGTCCGAGGGTGGCGTGCCCTGTCAGGGTGCCTGTGGAGCCCTTGTAGCTGTAGCTCAGCGTCGATGCTGGGATCACGACCTGTGCAGCGGAGGAGGAAACCACCCTCAAGACGTACGATTCTGTGACCGTCGAGCCTGCGGCTATCGTCGGAATAGTGGCGCTCTCGTTCCCGCTGACCATCTGGAACTCACCCGGGTAGTTCTGCCACCAGTTGTCGTTGAGCGTGACGTTGTCGGCGCCCCCGACTTTGGCAGTGTTTGTTACCTCTAGGGTCACGCCAAGAGTGCCGTTCTGGGCGAGGCTGCCGTGGTCCAGGAGCCTGTACGCGACCAACGTGGGCACCTGCGAGCTTATGGTGGCGTTCACCCGGACTTCCTTCCCAGCACCTACCGAGAGGGAGTATGAGCTGCTGACGTTCGACGAATGGTCAACCAGGGTCGCATGGTCCGAAGAGGTGATGATGCCGTCGAGGGAGTGTATAACGACCAGGCTCGAGGCCGAAGCCGCCGAGGTGCTTATGGTCGCGTTCGTGCTCCCTATCACTTCGGAGAGGTCGACGACACCTGTCGTCGCCGCGACCAGGCTGGACGTCTCGGCGCCCAGGGAGAGCGAGTGCGTGAAGCCTGAGCCGTTGT
>CAZAMW010000167.1:0-3903 GCA_964486265.1 uncultured Nitrosopumilales archaeon
ACGTTGTCGGCTATCTTCAGGGCGTTCCTCGCCGGGACCCTGACGTACTCGGCGAAGAAGCCGTCGACGTCGTGGCCTATCGAGACCCTCTGCCTGCACCTGTTGTCGTTGCCCATCATGCAGTGCTTGCAGACCCCGCACGATATGACGTAGTGTATCGCGACGCGGTCCCCGGCCTTGACGCCAGCGACGCCGCTGCCCACCTCCTTCACGACGCCCGCGCCCTCGTGGCCGAACGTCCTGGGAAGAGGCGGAAGGTACTCTCCCCTGCTGTAGTGAAGGTCTGTCCCGCAAACGCCTGCGGCCTTTATCTCGACCAGGACATCCTGCGCCCCTACCTTCGGGACCTCGACGTCGTCAATCTCAAAACCTACTCCGGGCTTCACGATTCTCGCTGCGAGCATCGACCGCCGGAGAATCCATTAGCTATATTTCGTTTTCTGGCCGGCCACGCTAGCGGGCACGCTGGAGATACAGGAATGCGAGCGCGAAGACCCTCGCCGCCTGCTCGAGTTCCTTCGTCTCAACGTACTCATCCGGGGCGTGCACCTTCGTCAGGCTTCCGGGACCGAAGACGAGCGAGGGAATCTTGGCGTCGTTGCTAAGGAACCTGGCGTCGCATGTCGCCAGGAACCCCTTCGCCTTCGCAGGCCTCCCGATGACCTCGCTCGCCGCCTTCAGCACGACCCCGACCTTCGTCTTCTCCCCTCCCGCGTCGGAGGTCTTGGACCTGCTGTTGAATCTCATCTCGTACCTAGCGCCCGCCTTCTTCGCGGCGTCCTCGACCACCTTCTGTACCTGGCGTGAGGCCTCTTCGACCGTCTCCGGAGGGACGACCCGCCTCTCGGCGACTATCCTGCACTTGTCCGGGACGAAGTTCACCGCGACCCCGCCCTGGATCACGCCCACGTTGACCGTCGGCGCTCCGAGCAGGGGGTGCTTCACTCCCTTCGCCAGCCTCTCCCCGTAGGCCCTGAATGCGTCCACGATGACGTTCATGTCGAGCACGGCGCTCCTGCCCTCCCAGGGGACGCTGGAGTGCGCGGACTTGCCGAAGGTGGTGACCTCGAACCTGACGACTCCCTTGTGGGAGACGCATACCTCCAGGCCCGTCGGTTCGGCCACGATCGCCAGGTCCCCCCTCAGGCCGCGACGGACCAGGTATCCCGTCCCTATCGGCCCTCCGACCTCCTCGTCGGCGACCGCCTGCAGCACCAGCCTGCCCCGCAGGCTCCTTCTGTGTCGGTGGAGAGCGGCCGCTGCGACCATCGTGGAGGCTACTCCCCCCTTCATGTCAGCCGCTCCTCTGCCGTAGACCCTCCCCTTCTCAACCCGTCCGCCGAACGGGTCCTTCGTCCACCCGTTGCCGACGGGGACCACGTCCGTGTGGCCGTTCAGCACCAGCGTCCTGCCCCCGGGGAGTTCGCCCTGCACAACGGCCTGGACGTTCGTCCGGCCCTCGACCTCCTCAAGCAGTTCCGCAGCGACCCCCCTCTCCTCCAGCCACGAGGCGATGAACTCGCATATGCGCCGCTCTTCGCCGGGAGGGTTCACAGTCGGTATCTTGACTAGTTCGGAGGTTAGCCGGGTCACCTCGTCCCTGCTGATGTCCCTGAGGATCTCCGCCCTGGCCGGGGATGGGTCGCGGTTCACGGAGGCGTCAGCCGCCGATCCCCTGATAAACGATGCCCGGGCGCCGTCGGTCGGGCTTAGGTTTATATCGCCGCCGCCGAGCGGCGCAGCTAACAAGGATGCCCAAGGTCCGTTCCGGCGCTACACCGAAGTCTGGGAATGCGACCGGTGGAAGAAGGTCGGGTAAGTCTGAAGCGATCGCCAAGACCCAGAGGAACGGCCTTCAGGCGGCGCTCATCGTTGTCTCCTACATCGGCTCGGCGCTGGGGCCGCGGGGCCGCTACAAGGCGATGTACAAGTCGGATAATTTCGTGACGCCCGTCCTGGTGACCAAGGACGGGTGGGAGGCGCTCAACAGGCTCGAGATAGAACATCCTGCGGCGAAGGTGATGCGCGAAGCCGGCAAGGCCCTGCACTTCTCGGTGGGCGACGGGACCATCACCGCTATGGTGCTCTCGGGGGCCCTGCTCAGGAGGGCGGAGCAGCTGATGCGCATCGAGGTCCACCCCTCGGTGATCGCGGAGGGATACGCGCTCGCGGGGGACAAAGCCCTGGAGATCATGAAGGAGCTGGCTCAGGAGTTCGACATCGAGGACAGGGAGAGCGTGCTGAAGGTCGCCCGGAGCTGCCTCGAGACGAAGGTCCCTCCTGAAGACGCCGCGTTCCTCGCGCCCATGGTCGCAGACGCTGTGGGGAAGGTGAAGGCGTACGACGGCAGGGGGGCCTTCGTCGACCCGGACCAGATAGACGTGATAAAGAAGACGGGCGGCACGCTCCGGGACTCGCAGCTCATCAACGGGATAGGGCTCTGGAGGGAGCCCACAAGGTACTGGATGCCGTACGACGTGAGGGATGCCAAGATTGCGTTCATCGGCGAGGAGCTACAGGTCCGTCTGGCCCTCATGTCGCCGCTCTTCAAGCCCGAGATCCAGATCAAGAGCCCCGAGCAGATGAAGGCCTTCAAGGACGAGGAGAGGAAGATGCTGATGGACAAGATCCAGCTCGTCCTCGACACAGGCTGCAACGTGATAGTCTCATCCAAGACGTACGACGACTACGTCCAGGTGGGGCTAGGAAGGCTCGGGATTCTGGCTATCAGGAGGGCGCTCGACGCCGACATCAAGAGGCTGGCCAAGGCGACGGGAGGCAACATAATCGCCGAGACCGTCAACATCACGAAGGACGACCTGGGCTACGCCGAGCACATCTACGTCAAGAACCTGGAGGGCGACAACTGGATATTCTTCGAGGGTTGCAAGGACCCGAAGGCGGTCTCGATACTCATCAGGGGCAGCTCGCAGAACGTCGTCGAGACTGCGGGATTGGCCGTCAAGAGCGCGATAAACAGCATAGACAGAGCCGCCAGGGAGAAGGCTGTCTTCCCAGGGGGTGGAGCACTCGAGGCGGAGCTGGCCCACAGGCTGAAGGCGTGGGCGCGCACCCTGCACGGAAAGAGGCAGCTTGCCGCGACGAGATACGCCGAGGCCCTCGAGTCGATACCCACGATGCTGGCGCAGAGCTGTGGCCTGAAGCCGCTGGATTCCATGATCAAGATCCGCGCCGAGCACGCAAACGGGTCGAGGTGGTTCGGGGTGGACTCGGCCGGGCTGCAGCTGGCCGACATGCAGGGAAGCGGGGTGCTCGACGTCTACGCCGTCAAGGCGCAGGTGCTGAAGACGGCGACGGAGGTCGCCAACACGGTCATCAGGGTCGACGGCATATTCTCGCGGCCGAAGTACATCCCCAAGAGGAAGAAGCACCCGGGTCCCGGCGGGCAGAGGATGACCGCAGAGATGAGAGACCCAGACTACCATCCGCCGGCCGAAGTGCGGCGGTTCATGAAAGAGACCTGGTAGTCAGGACTCCACCTCCATCCAGCCGAACGCCCCGGCCGCCTCTCATGCGACGCCGCTGATTGCGCCGAGACCGGGTTCTGTGAAGTCCATCGACACGGGTAGTTTCCTCCATAGCATCTAAACTTGTGGCAAGAATGTCTTAAAGAAACCCATCTCCCGGAGACATGCCATTTCACCGCGGTACTCTGATTGGATACATGAAAATCGCAAGTCTATTCGGAAAAGCATCCTGAAATGAACCCTCTGAGGTTCAGGCTGCTTGATGCCGGAAGGCGCGGCGCACTTCGCGCACCGGGTCGCCGCCCTGCAGGGTTCGCACGAGCTCCCGGGGCAGCCGCAAGGAGAGACAGGAAGCCACGGGAGGAGTCATTCTACGACGCGTCTGGTTGACGGTTCCGGAATATCGACGTGGCCC
>CAZAMW010000168.1:0-3885 GCA_964486265.1 uncultured Nitrosopumilales archaeon
GTTTTAACACGGACCAATCTCCAATAGCCTTAACAGCAGGCAGGGCCCTCGCCCGGGTCCAAGAGCGAAGAGTTGAAGCACAAGGTACTCATCTGCGATACCGTTGACGTGGCATCGCTCGGGCTCCCGGAGGACTTCGACGTCGACTACGTCCCCAAGATAACCTCGGAGGAGCTGCTCGCCAGGGTTCCCGACTACGAAGTGCTGGTCGTCCGGAGCAGAACGAAGATAGATTCTCGCGTCATCGAGAAGGCGACCAAGCTGAAGCTGATAGCCAGACCGGGTACGGGACTCGACAACATCGACCTGAGGGCGGCGAATGCCCGCGGGATAGAGGTGGTGAACAGTCCCGAGGCGCTGGTGGAGGCGGTCTCGGAGCACGTCGTGGCGCTAATGCTGGCGCTTGCCCGGTCCATCCCCTCGGCGGACGCTTCCACAAGGTCGGGGCAGTGGCAGAAGGAGCGGTTCACCGGCCTCGAGCTCAAGGGGAAGACGGTTGGCGTTGCAGGGATGGGCAGGATAGGCAGGAGGGTCGGCGAGATCGCCAAGGTCCTGGGGATGTCGGTGCTGGGCTACGACATCATCGAGATAGACAAGGACGTGCTCGCCTCCATGGGCTGCACGATGGTAGATATGGACACCCTGTTCTCTTTCTCCGATTTCATCACCCTCCACGTCCCTCTCACGGCGGAGAGCAGGCACCTGGTCGATTCCAGAAGGCTATCCCTCATGAAGAAGGGTGCCTTCATAATAAACACCTCCCGAGGCGAGGTCGTCGACGAGGCCGCTCTCGCGCAGGCCCTTAGAGACGGCACGATAGCTGGGGCCGCTCTCGATGTCTTCGAGAAGGAGCCTCCAGACAGAGGGATACTCGACGCGCCAAACCTGATAGCAACGCCGCACATCGCCGGCCAGACCTCGGACGCGCAGAGGATGGCGATAACGGTCACGGGGACCAAGATAGCGCAGTTCTTCCAGCAGCGCCGCTGAGCAACACTTATCTGCTGCTCCCAAAGTGGCCACCCGTTCGCTTTGTATTCCGAGATAGGCAAGTCCTGGCAGAAGGTCTTCCACGAGAAGGCCGGAGACATCTCCGCCAGGGCGGTCCTGCTCAGGAGGGGCCCGACCATAGAGAGGCTGGAGAAGCCTTCACGGCTTGACCGCGCGAGGATGCTCGGCTACAAGGCCAAGGAAGGCGTCGTGGTCGTCAGGATACGAGTCTCCAGGGGAGGCATGCGCAGGAAGAGACCGACATCGGGAAGGAGACCGAAACACCTCGGAGTCCTTAGGATGAAGTCGGACGAACCGGTCCAGGGAGTCGCCGAAAGAAGGGTCGGCGAGAAGTACCCCAACCTGAAGCTTCTCGGCTCCTATATCCTCTGGCAGGACGGCAAGCACTCCTGGTACGAGTGCGTGCTCATCGACCCCCTGAACCCGTCGATTTCCAAGGACTACAACTACAGACGTACGCTCGGCCTTAACTAGATAGACATCTCGCTGCTGTGCCCGGGGAAGACCCGCGCGTTCGGGTCTATGTACTTCTTTGATATGTTGACCGCTACCGCGGCCTGCGCGAACCCGGTGACGATCAGGTTCATCTTCACGGTCCCCTCCGGCGCGGCTATGTCCCCTGCTACGTACACGCCGGGCATGCTAGTCTCCATTCGCCCGGTCGCCGATATCTCCCGGCCGACTATCTGTAGGCCCCAGTCCTTGATGGGCCCGAGGTCGGCCCGGAAGCCGATGTTGACGAGTATGGCATCGGCGTCGACCCTGGACTCCACCTTGGTCCTGTTGTCGCTGATCACCGCGCCGGTCACTCTCTCGCCGTCGCCCAGCACCTCCTTGAGCTCGTAGAACAGCTTCACGTCGATGCCGCTCCGCATCATCTCGGCCACGCTCTCCTCGTGCGCCCTGAAGACGTCCCGCCTGTGGACGAGCTTGATGTCGCTGCACCACTGGTGTAGGTTAAGAGCCCAGTCCACCGCGGAATCTCCTCCGCCGACTATCAGGACCTTCTTCTGCTTCATTATCGATTTGTCCTTGAGGAAATAGTAGACGCCCCTTCCCTCATACTGGGCCGCGTTCAGCGCGTCCGTCCTGTTCGGCGAGAAGGCACCCACTCCCGCCGCCACGAGGACGGTCTTCGAGTAGTGATGCTGCCCGTTGGACGCTTCGAGCCTTATGATCCCGTCCGACATCCTCTCGACCTTCATGATCCTCTCGCCGAGGACGACGGTCGGGTTGAACTTCACCGCCTGTTCAGCCATGCCCTTGACGAGGTCCTTGCCAGTTATCTTCGGGAAGCCTCCTACGTCGTAGATGAACTTCTCGGGATAGAGGACCGCGACCTGTCCGCCGAGCTCTTCCAGCGCGTCGATCACCTTGGTCTTCATCTGCCTCAACCCAGCGTAGAAGGACGCGAACAGCCCGGTCGGGCCTCCCCCCACAATGGTAATGTCGTAGACGTCCCGTTCTGACAAGCGCGTCGGTTTCGGGCCTTTCCCCTGAGAATATATACGATTATGCTTCAAAAGCCCGCTGTCAGGGGGTCGGCGGGCTTCAGGACCTCCCTGAGGAGGGTCGTAGCATACTCGCCCCTGCCGAGGTTGAAGGACAGGGCGAAACCTCCGTCGACTCTCTCGCTCGCGGGGCTCGAAAGGAGCAGGGGCGCGTGCCTGAAGCCGCCCTCGTTGCTGACCTCCTCCGCCTCCTTCACGTAGAAGGCCGCAGGAGTCACGTCCTCTTCCCGCAGCACCTGGAGCATCAGCCTGTCGAACCTAGACCCATAGTCCCTGAACGCGTAGCCCACCAGCTGGATGAGCGGGAGCGCTCCCTCGGGGGCTGGCTCCTTCACGCCGTGGACCTTCTCAACCCTGAGACCGTCGGGCGCGACCTCCGACCAGTTGTCGCCGTTCTCCGCGTGGGATATTTGGAGCCCCGACTCCAGGGCACGACTGAGCGTGAGGTTGAACAGGTAGGCCTGGTAGGATTGCACCAGGAGCCTGCGAGGAAGGATCGGCACCCTCCTGAACGCCCCGAAGAAGTCTCCCGGCTTAGCGGCGAGGTGACCAGCGACCCGCCTCTCTATGTCTTGCTTCGCGGAGAAGAGCTTCCTGGAGTCCGCATACCGTCCTTCGCTGAACGCCCTCCGAGCCTCGGCGGCCTCGGGCTGCTCCCCGACCCTCGGCTCGCCAAGGAAGAGCTCCATCGCACCACGGAAGTCGCGCTTCAGTATCGCCTTTCCTGTCCTATGGTTCACCATGCTCTTGAGGCCGAACCTCTGGTAGCCGAAGAAGTTGGGCATGCCCCTGGTCCGGCAGAGCGCGTACGCCTCATCGATCGAGAGCGAGATGTCCTGTCCGGTCCTTACGACTATCCTGAACGAGTTGCCGGCTATCATCCCCCTGCTTATCGGCCTCGGGAGGTAGCCGACCCTGTGGGCCTCGAACCCCTTGCCGGCCACCGTAAGGGGGTCGCAGGCCCTGCTGCTCCTCGCGCTCGCGTACTGGGTCGTCACGGCGTGGCTGTCCTTGAGCCCCGCGAAGTTGACGTTGCTCTTGAGGGCTTCGCCTAGCTCCCTGGCTGCGTGGAGCGTGTCCAGGCCGGACTTGCGGAGCGAATAGACCGGGACGTAGCCCTCCTTCCTCTCGCTCTCCACCTGTCCGAGGTCGAACAGCTCGTCGACGGCAAAATCGCCCTTCGACGCCCTTATCCTGCCCGCCAGTCTGTCTCCCGACGAGGCGTAGACCGTCATTCCGGCCGAGATGTCGACCGCCGGTGGCTCCAGCGTCATAGCAGCTTGAGCTGCCCTGTGATGCCGTCTATCAAAGAGGCGGGTGCTGGACCTATCCCGAGACAGGTCACCGTGCCTGGCTCGAGCTG
>CAZAMW010000169.1:0-3885 GCA_964486265.1 uncultured Nitrosopumilales archaeon
GTAACGGCGCTCGCGTTGGAGCCCTTGCGCGTGAGCGTCAGGATTGTTGTCTCTGGGCGTGTCCAGGGCGTCTCGTTCCGCGCGACCCTCAGGGAGAAGGCCATGCACCACGGGGTTGACGGATGGGTCCGAAACGCGACCGACGGTTCGGTCGAGGCTCTTCTGCAGGGCGAGGAATCAGCCGTAAGGAAGGTCATCGGCTGGGCGCGTAGCGGTCCTCCATCCGCATCGGTGTCGACTCTTGTAGAGACGAGTTTGGGATCGCATCCCCTCAGGACCGGATTCACCATAGTCAGCTGATGCTGCAAAGCATAAATTAGTCTCGGCGGAGCGCCGCGCCATGAAGAAGGTCGCCCTGATTCGGGGTGACGGAACGGGCCCCGAGCTCGTTGATGCGATGCTGCCCGTCCTTGAGGCGAGCTGCTCGAAAGCTGAGTACGTGAGTTGTGACGCGGGTGCCGATTGGTGGGAGAAGAACAAGGGACCGACCTTCGTGCCCGATGCCACCTGGAAGGTCCTCGAAGAGGCGAGCTGCTGCTTCAAGGGACCGACGACTACGCTGCCGATAGCCGGCACCCCCCGGTCAGTCGCGATAAGCATTCGGCAGAAGTTCGACCTCTACGCGAACGTCAGGCCGGTAAAGACATTCCCGAACAGGGTCGGACCGATGGGAGAGGTGGACTTCCTGTGTGTCCGCGAAGGGACCGAGGGCCTCTACTCTGGGATCGAATACAAGGCTACCGAAGACGTCGCGCTCGCCGTGAGGGTCATAAGCCGCGGCAAGTCGACCAAGGTCTCGAAGTACGCTTTCGAAGAGGCCAGACGGCGCGGCTGGAAGAAGCTGGCCGCGATAAACAAGGCCAACATCCTAAAGGTCACCGACGGCCTCTTCCTGGAATCGGTCCACGGCGTGGGCAAGAACTACCCGGAGGTGGAGATAGAGGACCTCTTCATCGACAACTTTGCGCAGCAGCTCGTCAAGAACCCGCAGAGGTTCAACCAGACAATAGTGCTGGGGACGAACCTGTTCATGGACATCCTTTCCGAGGAGGCAGCCGGCCTCGTCGGCAGCATCGCCATGATCTACTCGGCGAACTTCGGGGACAACTACGCCATGTTCGAGCCGGCCCACGGGAGTACCCCGAAGTACAGGGGGATGAACAAGGTGAACCCGGCCGCGACGATCCTCTCTGGCTCTTGGATGCTCGAATACATAGGCGAAGAGAAGCAGGGCAAGGCGGTCTTCGACGCCACGATGAAGGTCATCGGCGAAGGGAAGCACGTGACCTACGACCTCGGAGGTACGGCGGGCACCAAGGAGATGGCGCAGGCCATCATCGCGAAGCTCTGAATTCTTGTCGGAATAAAACCCGCAGCGGTTCTCGTCCGACAAGAACCCTTATGTAATTGAAGAGCCTCGTTGGGCTCACATGTCTCTTCTGATTGAGGTCGACGCTGAGATAGACAGACAGAGCCTGCTCAAACATCCGTTCTACCGAAAGTGGTCCGAAGGGGGGCTGACGAGGCAGAACCTCGCGGGTTACTCTCTGGAGTATTTCCAGCTGGTGAAGGCTGTGCCGGGCATGGTCACCAACGTCGCGTCGTTCGCCGCGCCTAGTCGAAAAGGGGCGATAAGGGCCAATGCGGCGGAGGAGCTCACACATATCGACCCGTGGGTTCGGTTCGCCGGGTCGCTCGGGGTCAACAGGAGCAAGCTCGAGGGTTATCCCGGGGCGCCCGCGACCACCAGGTCGGTCAGGGCCCTGAATTCACTGACTAGCTCTTCGTTCGAGGAAGGCGTGGCGGCGATGTACGCTTACGAGAAGCAGCTTCCCGAGATAAGCCGGTCCAAGATAGATGGTCTCAAAAAGCACTACGGCATGGAAGGAGGCGACGCGACAAAGTACTTCGAACTGCACGAGGAGGCCGACGTGAGGCACGCAGCCGTGTGGAGGTCGTTCCTCACCAGGACCGGACGCTCAGAGGACGCCATCATGACCGCTGTGAAGGGGTCGCTGAGGGCCCAGAACGAGCTCCTCGACTCGGTCATGGACAGCCACTGCTGACCCACCCGGCCGAAGCCCGGGGCCATCCTTAAGACACGGCGCTTGCCCGGAACGCAGGCATTGACCGACCGGCTCTTCGTCGAGAACCTCCATCTCGAGTGCCGCGTCGGCATCACTCGGAAGGAGAGGCTCAGGCCGCAGGAGGTCGTGATTGACGTCAGCCTCTACTTCGACCTGTCCCGCGCGGCAAGGCGCGACCGCATCGGAGCAGCGGTGAACTACAAGGCCGTCATGGCAGCTGTCTCCGGCTTCATCTCGAGCAAGAGCTTCAACCTCGTCGAATCGGTCGCCGAAGGTCTGGCCGCGCTCCTCCTGGAGTCCTTTCCCGCCGAGCTGGTGTCAGTGAAGGTGCGTAAGAAGAAGTATTCGTCGAAGCCCTCGGTCGGTGTGGAAGTCGAGCGGGTTCGGACATGACAGAGGTCCTGATCGGTCTTGGGTCGAACCTCGGGGAAAGAGAGCAGAACCTGAGGTCTGCCGTTGCCGCCCTCGGCCGCATCGGGCGGGTCTTGGCCGTCTCGCCCGTCTTCGAGACCGAACCGATGTACCACGAGGGCCAGGACCTTTTCCTCAACTGCGTCGTCTCGCTCGAGACCACCCTCGAGCCCAGAGCCCTCCTCGAGAAGCTGCAGTCTATCGAAGCTTCCCTCGGAAGGGAGAGGAGGGTCAGGTACGGTCCGCGCACAGTCGACCTCGACATACTGTTCTACGACGCCTTGGTCATCTCAGAGCCCGGGCTCGAGATACCGCACCCGCGAATCGCCGAGCGGCTGTTCGTCCTCGCTCCCCTGAACGAGGTGAGGCCGGAGTTCGTGCATCCAGTCCTGGGAGTCTCCGTTTCAAAGATGCTCTCGGCTCTCAGGACCGACAAGGGCGTCGTCAGGCGCCCCGACCTGAGCGGCGGACTCTCCCTGTGATCGCCTCGACCATCCTGACGCACTGAATAGTCTCGAGGACGTCGTGGGTCCTTATGATGTCCGCTCCGTTCATCACCGCGACCGCCGTCGCTGCTATCGAGCCAGTGAGCCTCTGTTCGGGGCTTGCAAGTTTCAGGACCTCGCCTATGAATGACTTGCGGGAGAGACCCACACACAGCGGACTCCCGAGCGAGTCAAAACTTCGCAGACCAGCCAGCACGGCGACGTCCCATTCGGCCCACGACATTGAGTCTTGAGGCGAGTACGCCCTCCCGGCTCCTCTCTCCCTGAAGAAACCAATGCCTGGGTCCAGCACGACTCTGTTCCGGGGGATTCCCGCATGTTCGGCTATCCTCAGGGTCGCCTGCAGCGCCCTGCTTACTTGCTCTATGGGTCTTCCGCTCGAAATCCCCGCAGAGTGGGCCATCGCGAGAAGCGACGCACCGCGGCTCTTCACGACAGAAGCCATCTCCCCGTCGTTCTTGAGTCCCGAGACGTCGTTCACGACGCGGGCTCCGTTCTCGAGAGCCATATCCGCCACGGACGCATCCATCGTGTCAACTGAGACGACCGCATCGATGCCCTCGACGGCGCGGAGCGCAGACCGCACGCGGTCCTTCTCGACCTCCACCGGCACCTCGTTCTTCAGGTATGGCGCGGTTGACATCGCGCCAATGTCTATGATGTCCGCGCCGAGCCTCACGGCCTCCTTGACCCTTCTAGCGATCTCTTTCGGGAGCGTCACCACCGAGCCCTTGTAGAATGACTCGGGACTTACGTTGATGGCCGCCATGACTCTGACCGGAGAGTCGCCCCCCACCCTCAGCGAGCCCAAGGTTGCGGTCCGCTTCAAGAAAGCATTCGGTGCTTACCCGTATCTGTAAGTCTATCGGTCCGACGGTCGT
>CAZAMW010000170.1:0-3883 GCA_964486265.1 uncultured Nitrosopumilales archaeon
TCAAGCAATAGGTCTTTATAAGGAAATGAACCTAGAGAAAGCAGACTATTGATCATTCAATCCCGTCGCGAAAAAAAGGCGGGCCCGACGGGAATTGAACCCGGTTGTCATGTTATGGATGCGGTTCGCGCAACCCCTCCCGCTGGAGAATTTTGGGGGCGGGGGCTCTTTCCAAGACTGCTCATGAGAGGATAGGGACAAGCGGCCGTTGGGCCTTACTGACCTACGGGCCCGCGCGGGACGGCCAATATCCTCTCGTTTTAGCCTTTCCAGCAACAGGAACGTGTGCAGGAGGGAGATAGTTCTTGGCTTAGGTCGCTGACAGAGATGAAGATCGATGGCTGGAAATGCGAATACCCAAGCGTCAACAACGTCCTCAGGCGCCTTCAGCGGAAGAGCTCGGGGTATGGGTTCGGCTCGTACTCCAGTGTGACCGGCTACGCCGAGCTACTCTCATGGCTTTGCGCGCTTCTCCGGGGGGAAGAACCCCGACGAGCTGGTGTCCCTCCCCCGGGAGGAGATCGAGGAGCTCATACGCTCTTACCTGGATTCCCTGATCGTCAAAGGGCTCTCGAAGAACACGGTCAAGATGCGGAGGAGCTACCTTCTGCTCCACTTCGAAGAACGGCTTCAAGCGCGAGAGGGAGCTCGAGATGGAAACGTATCACGTCCCGGCAAGGTACCGCAAGGCGCCAGAGTACATACCGAACTCGAGCGAGGTGCTGCGGATGGCCGATGCCGCCCTGTCGCCGAGGGACAGGGCGATGATACTCTGCCTCTACACCTCCGGGCTTCGGCACAAGACGCTGCCCGCGCTGAGGTACAAGGACGTAAAGCACGAGCTCAAGAACGGCATCGTCCTCGTGCCCGTCTACCCGGAGATGAAGGAGGTGGGTGCCCAACGCCTGCAAGAATAACATCCTCTACTACACCTTCTTCGATTCCTTATCAGCTGAAGCGCTCAAGGCCTGCCTCCGGGGGAGGGAGAATGGGTTTGGGCCGATGGAGGACGAGGAGACGCTCTTCCACCCGACCCGCAGCGGCCGGGATCAAGCGCGAGGTAGTAAAATCCAAGTCGCTCAACAAGAACGAGCTCAAGGACCGCATACCGATGAGGGCGGCCACGCTCGCCAGGCTCTACGGCAGACCAGCGGACAGCTTCAGCTGGAGCTATATGCGCGTCACGAACGTCTATACTGTCGAAAGGCAATCTAGGTCTGCTGTAAGGAGCAATGCCCGAAGGGCTGCGCAAGCAGCATGTAGGGCTGGGCGTCCTCGACCACAAGGTCATGCCCCCGAATCATCAAGTCAAGGCGGTCTCTCGATTGAGTGACAAAAATAGAGGGATAATGAGAACTCCGACCAGAACGGAGATAGGGGCCGATTACCTGGCTCGCCGAAGCCTCGGTACCCTGTTTTCCCAGCTCACCAAATAGGGCTAAACGACGCTCTTCGATCTTGCCCAGTAGTACTCCATCATGTCGGAGCACCAGGACCGAAATCTGCTATCTGGGCTGCTGAATCCGCTGTTGTAGTCAACTTCTCTACCCGGTCCCGGGAAAGCGACGCCGGCGATCTTCTCATTCATGGCGACCGCGACTGGGACTTGAGACGCTATCCTGATCTCGAGCCTGTCGCCCAGGACTCGTATCGCACTCTCCGCGTTATCATCCCCTGCCGGCTCGATATTCTGGACGACAATCCTCACGGTGACGTCGTTATCCTTGATGAAGCTCAAGACCGTGCCTATGCCGAAGACAGCATGGTCGGCCAGAAACCACGCGTATTTCCTGGCCCCGCTCAGAACCTCCTCAGAGTGGCGGAAGACCGTCCCCGCATTCCGACCGAAAGTGCTCTCAGAGAGGTCACCAATCCTTTCCACAAACTCCTCTGGGACAGAAGACATGTCATGCGCGAGGAAGTACTCCCTATTCCGGGAGACGAAATCGAGCGAAGGGACAAGTCTCAGGACCAAAGCTCCGAAGAGGCTCAGCCTGAAGTAGCCCCCGGAATCCCTCTCTATGAGGCCAGCCTCCTGCAGGCGGCCGAGTTGTCTCGAGGTTTCCTGGACCGTCGAAGAGCTCACGCGTGCGAGCTGGCTCGCCCTCTGCTTAGTTCGCGATATCTCGGAGAGCAGTTTCACTCTGTCGTCGCTTGACAACTCGAAGAGAATCTCAGCTGCAGCGATGGCCACGTACGTCTCGGGAACGTTCCTAGCCGGGCTTCACTATTAAGCATTGGTTATGAGCAACCTAAATGAAGCGTTGTGACTGCGCAGCTATTGATGTCAAGCCAGAAACTGGGCGGCGAGGAATCTCGCAGCGGAATAGCAAAGGGCTTTGCCTCTCTCGAAGATGAGGTCTCGATCGATTCTCTTCGGGTCGAGGGAAGGCTTCCGGCGTGGCTCGCAGGAGCGCTCGTGAGGAACGGCCCAGCCAAATTCGAGGTCGGGACGCAGAGATATCGCCACTGGTTCGACGGCCTCGCCATGCTACACATGTTCTCGTTTCGCGGAGGGAAGGTCTCCTACGCAAACAGGTTCCTGAAGAGCAACGCCTACAACCGTGCGCGCGAAACGGGAAAGATAAGCTATCGAGAGTTCGCGACCGATCCATGCCGTTCTATCTTCAGTCGCATCCAGTCGATGTTCTCCCAGAACTACGGATTCACAGACAACGCCAATGTGAATGTCGCCACCCTGGGGAACAAGTTCATCGCGATGACGGAGACCCCCCTCTCTGTGGAGTTTGACCCGAAGTCTCTTGAGACGCTCGGCGTGCATAAGGGTGAAGGCGTCTCCGGGCAGGTCACCACCGCTCACCCCCAGTATGACTTCGAGCGGAGGCAAGCCGTCAACTACATCACCAGAATGTCAGCGAGGAGCTGGTACAGGGTCTACAGGATTCCCGAGGGAACAACGATCAGGCAGCAGATTGGCTCGTTCGGCGTCCAGGAGCCGGCATACATGCACAGCTTCGCCATGACTGCAAAGTACGTAATTCTCGCCGAGTATCCATTCGTCGTCCGCCCGATTGAAATCCCGTTAGGCGGACGACCCTTTATCGAAAACTTTCGCTGGAAGCCAGAAAGAGGTACGCGCTTCATTGTCCTTAGGAAGGATGACGGTAGGGTAGAGGGAACCTATGAAAGCGGTCCGTTCTTTGCGTTCCACCACATCAATGCGTTCGAGAGAGCGGATGAGATAGTGATTGACATCGCCGCCTACAACGACCCATCGATAGTACGGTCGCTCTACTTAGACGTGCTGAGAGGCAGCACCCCGACCGAATTCTCGACGGCCTGTCCTCGCCGCTATCGTATCTCACTGAAGGAGCGGAGGGTCTCAGAAGAGTTGCTCTCCAAGGAGGCCATCGAACTCCCCCGCATCAACTATCGTGAATTCAACACCAGAGAGTACCGCTTCGCCTACGGAATAGGGGCCTACGGTCCTAATGACTTTGGGGGCAAGCTGGTCAAGCTGGACGTGAATGAAGGGCTTTCTCTGGAGTGGTCGGGCACCGGATGCCACGGCGGCGAGCCGGTTTTCGTGAAGCGTCCCGACGGTACCTCAGAGGACGACGGGGTTCTCCTCTCCGTCGTTCTCGACACCACGAAAGGAAACTCGTTCCTGCTTGTGCTCGACGCCAAGTCGTTCGCAGAGATCGCCCGTGCAGAGGTCCCTCATCATATCCCCTTCGGCTTCCACGGCCAGTTCTATTCATCGTAATACCATCAGGTTGCGGTCAGAATTCCATCTTGAGCTCCATCTGCCTTCCCGAAACCTGATCCCCCCTATTCGGATCCTAATCGTCCCCCACATATCCACCGCACGCATTGCACCTGAGCATCCTGAAACGGCAGTCGTCCCAGAGATGCCATGAGT
>CAZAMW010000171.1:0-3870 GCA_964486265.1 uncultured Nitrosopumilales archaeon
GAGAACGCCTTCATTCCGGTGATCTCGCGGAGCATGACCGAGAGGTCGTAGAATATGCCCAGCAGCCCCTGGATGGTGGACTCGGGCTGGAACGGGTGCGCCTCCCTCATCCCCGGAGACGATGCGATGAACTCCGAGACCTTCGGGTTGTATTTCATCGTGCAGCTCCCGAGGGGGTAGGTCCCGGATTCGACTGAAAAGTTCATCTGGGAAAGCCGGTTGAAGTGCCTGAGCACCTGGAGCTCGGCGACCTCGGGAAGCTTGACCTCGCTGGCTCGCAGCGATGCGGGGAGCAGCTCCTTCGAACCCTTCCACGCCTCAATCGAAGGGTCCTTCGGGGGCATGAATCCCGTCCTTCCCTTCTTGCTGATCTCCGAGAGCAGCGGTTCGTCCCAGCGGGCCTGCCTGTACCTTCTCGCCAACTCAGACGACCTCCTTGAGCGCGCCCGTCAGCCTCGAGATGTCATCCGAGGAATGCACCTCGGTCACGCAGTAGCCTCCCGCCTCCCCTATCCCAGAGAAGTGCTCCGTCAGCGGGTATCCGGCCATTATGCCCTTCGCCCCGAGCTTCTCATGGACGTCCTTCGCCCTCGCTCGCTCGTACCCGACCGCGAACTCCTTGAAGAAATGGCCTTCGAAAAGGGGTGCCTTCACGCCCCTGAGCTCTCCGACCCTCTCCGCAGCGTAGTGCGAGTTGCCCAGGATGACCTCGCCCAGCCTCGTGAAGCCGCCCCTGCCTAGGAGCGAGAGGTAGCAGGCGGCCGCCAGAGCGAGCAGTGCTTGGTTGGTGCATATGTTGGAGGAAGCGTTCTCCCTGCGTATGTGCTGCTCCCTGGTCTGGAGCACCATGCAGAAGGCCTTCTCGGCGCCGTCCTTGGTCGTGGTCATCCCTATGAGCCTGCCCGGCATGCTCCTCGCGAGGCTCATCTCCCTGACAGAAAATATCCCCACGTGAGGTCCGCCGTAGTTCATCGGTATCCCGAGCGGCTGTCCCTCGCCCACTACAATGTCTGCGCTGTAGCTACCGGGGTTCCTGAGCACCGAAAGCGACATCGGGTCTATCCCGACCACGCCGAGGCCGCCGACCCTGTGGACGCCGTCCATCGTCGTCTCCGCGTCCTGCTCTATCACGCCGAAAAAGTTGGGGTTCTCCAGATACAGCCCAGCCACGTCTGCCGTCAGGCTCTTCGAGAGGGCGTCCTGGTCCAGCCTGCCCGTCTTCCTGTCGAAGGGCACCGTCTTGAGCGTAAGACCGACCGGCTCCACGTACGTCTTGATGACCGCGAGGCGCTGGGGTCCTATGCTCTCCGCCACGAGGAAAGTCCTCCTTCCCTTGACCCTGGTTGCCATCCGCACGGCCTCTGCGGATGCGGACGCCCAGTCGTACATAGAGCTGTTGCAGACCTCCGTACCCAGAAGGTCGCACATCAGGCTCTGGTACTCGAAGAGCGCCTGGAGCATCCCCTGGCTGATCTCCGGCTGGTAGGGAGTGTAGCTCGTGTAGAACTCCTGTCTCGAGAGGATGGATTCCACCGCAGCTGGGATGTAGTGGGGCCAAACGCCACCTCCAAGGAAACAAAGAGAGTCGCCGCCGGCCCTGTTGATGCCGAGCCTCTTGGTAACCTCGCGCCTTACGGTCGCCTCGGGCTGCCCCTCCGGAATCGCCAGCCGCCTGTTCAGGGCGAACTCCTTTGGGATGTCCGAGAACAAGTCCGCTATCGACGGCACGCCGACCTTGCGGAGCATCTCTTGCACAATTTCCTCATCCAGATTCGGCAGGAATGGATGGGGTTCCGTGGTGGTCACGTCAGCGAGGCTAGAAAAATGGTTAAAATACGTATTCACGCGGGCTAGGAAATCCGTTGATCAGGAGATTACTCGCCCTGGCAGTGGTCTTGCTCCTGATGGCTCCGTTTATCCCAGTGGCGTCCGCCCAGGCGGGCACCGGTCCCAACGTAACGCTGACCAGCCAGTACATCCTGAACGGCTTCGGGTTCGTGGTCCTGAACGAGACAGTGACCTTCTCGAACAACGGCACGGCCTCGGTCCAGATACCCGCCGTGCAGCTCGGGCTGCCCGACAGCATAGCCGCGCACTCTCCGGGGTTCGCACTTTCCTCCAATGACAAGTATTCGCTGATGAGCTCGGACAGCGGCAACGTCACCACGTTCACGATTACCCCGCAGTCGCCGACGCTCGCTCCGGGAACCTCTAGCAGCGTCTCGGTCAAGGGATACGTCTCCAACCTGCTCAACATAAAGCCAGGGGTGGCTTCAAACCTGACGGCGCTCGTCCTCCTGAGCCCATCCCTCAATCAGCAGGTCATGACGCTCAACCAGGACGTCCTGGTACCCTCGGGAGGTACGATAAAGCCGGTCCCCTCGGGATTCATTTCGGCGCCCGCGAGCAGCGCCCAGATATACGCGCTGACCCAGTCCAACGTCACCCCCACCATCCAGACTGACAATGTAACCTTCGCGGACACCAACCAGGCTGCCTGGACGCCGGTCCAGCTCTACAGCGTTACTCGCACCATCGTGGCCAGTTCCAACGGAGTCCCGCAGGTCCAGGACCGGGTCTCTCTCAGGAACCTGGCTTCATACCCGATTACGAGTCTGCCCGTGAGGACCCTGGGTGGCGTCTCGAACGTCACTATACTTCCGTCCAGCGTGGTCCCGACGATCAACCCCACTCCCGTCTCGCTTACCGGAGGCAACCTGAACGTCGCAATCGCGCCATTCTCGGGCCAGATCAAGGCAGGAGACAACTTCACCTTCACGTTGAGCTACGCGCTGCCCAAGCCAGACATCACTACCTCGGGCAGTACCGTGTCGGTCACGATACCCTACCTGCTCACCGTCCAGGCCATAGCGCAGAACTACACCGTCTCCCTCGCCCTGCCGAGCGGGATGCACGCCGTGGGGCAGAGCAAGGTCGTGACAGAGAACGCAACATCTCTGCAGCCGGGCACGGTCGGCCTGAAGTACACCATAAGCCCCGGCTGGGGAGCCGACCAGGCAGTCCCCGCAGCGGCTCTAGCCTTCGCCGCCTTCTTCATAGTCCTCGCCTTCGCCGGAGCACAGACGGTCGCCAAGAAGAAAGAGGAGGAAGATGAGGACGACGAGGTCCTCGGCGAGAGGCTGGGCGACCTGATAAAGGCCCTCGAGGAGAAGATCTCGCTCTTCCAGCAGTTCCAGGAGGACGTCGTCCGAAAGTCGCAGGGGACAGTCACCCGGGCGGAGTTCAACAAGATAAAGAACGAGCTCGACGCTCTCAAGACGAGGGCGACGGGAAGGCTCAACGCCGTCCGGCAGGTCGCAGAATCGCAGCGCTACATCGACCTCCTCAACCAGCTTCAGGAGGCGGAGAGAGAAGAGGACAGGGCCACCAAGGACCTCCTCAACCTCTATGACCAGTATCAGAGCAAGAGGATGAGGGAGGAGACCTTCAGGCGCCTTCTTCCTAACTACAGGAAGCGGGTCGACTCGGCCACCAACCGCCTTTCCGACCTGCTGAACCTCGCGCTGCGCGAGGGCAAGTAGGCATAGCCGGCCTTTCACTGAATAGGTTTATCAATCGCCGGCGCGCGTTTATCCCGTTTTTGCGATGGAGGGAGTAGAGAAGGTAGTGATCATTGGGTCAGGACCGGCTGGTCTCACGGCGGGCATCTACTGTGCCCGCGCGGGGCTGGAGCCCGTCCTGTACATGGGCTCGAAGTTCGGCGGGCAGCTGATGGTGACGAGCGAGGTCGAGAACTTCCCGGGCTACAAGGACCCAGTGCTGGGTCCGGACCTGATGGAGCAGATGCGCGCCCAGGCGGAGAGGGTCGGTACCAGGCTCATCCAGGACGACGTGACCGAGGCGGATTTT
>CAZAMW010000172.1:0-3835 GCA_964486265.1 uncultured Nitrosopumilales archaeon
GTCCAGGAGTTCGAGAAGAAGCTCTCGGCCCACGTTGGAGTGAAGCACGCAGTGGCCGTCAACTCGGGCACTGCGGCCCTCCAGACTTCCCTGATGGCCTACAACGTCAAGGCAGGAGACGAGGTAATCATACCGGCGTTCACGTTCGAGGCGACGGCAAACGTGGTGATAGCCTGCAGCGCCAAGCCGGTCTTTGCCGACGTGCAGTCAGACTATACGATCGACCCGGACGACGTAAAGAGGAAGATGACCTCAAGGACAAAGGCAATCATCCCCGTCCACCTCTACGGCTATCCGACCGACCTGGACGAGATAAGAGAGGTTGCGTCGGCCAACTCGGTGAGGCTGATCGAGGACGCCGCGGAGTCGCTCGGCTCGGAGTACAAGGGCACCCAGATAGGGCGCACCAAGGACGCCGCGTGCTTCAGCCTCTACGCGACGAAGGTGATAACCTCAGGGGAGGGCGGCGCGATAACCACGGACGACGACGAGATGGCCGACAAGCTGCGGATGATGAGGAACCACGGCATGAAGGACGGTTACGACACGCGGATACTCGGGTACAACTTCCGGCTGCCCGAGGTCCAGGCCGCGATAGCCGCCGTCCAGATGGACAGGCTCCCTGAACTCATAGCGGCGAGGAGGAAGAACGCAAGGATGCTCGACGAGCTGCTCTTGGGGACGCAAGGAATCAGCATGCGACAGACGAAGAAGGACAGGGCGCACATCTGGTATCTCTACACGCTTTACGTCGACGCGATGCGGGACAAGGTGAACGACTCGCTGAGGGCGAACGGGGTCGGGTCGGCAATCTACTGGAAGACCCCTGTGAACAGAATGGAGCTCTACGCGAAGCTGGGATACGCAGACCTCCAGCTTCCGTCGGTGTACGATTCCTGCGACCACGTGCTCTCCGTCCCGGTCCATCCTCTCCTTACCGAGGAAGAGGTCCACTACGTCGCCGAACAGCTCAAGGCGGCCCTGAAGGGTCGCTGAATGGTGAAGGTCCGGCGTGAGCGTCGTAGTAGTCCTGCCGACCTATAACGAGAAGGAGAACATCGGACGCGTCGTCGAGGAGCTCTCCAAGGTCAGGGGGGCTCTCGGGCTCGACATGCACATCCTTTTCGTCGACGACGGGAGCCCCGATGGGACCCAAGACGAGATAGGCGCCATCATGGAGCAGCATCCCTTCGTCCAGGTCCTCGAGAGGGGGGCGAAGAAGGGGCTGGGTACGGCCTACCTGGATGGCTTCCGCTACGCCCGCGACACGCTGCATCCGGAGGTGTTCGTGCAGATGGACGCCGACCTTCAGCATCCCCCCGAGAGGGTGGGACCGCTCGTCGACGCGATAAGGCGAGGTGCCGACGTGGCCGTGGCATCCCGCTACATCCCCGGCGGGAGCGTCAAGGGTCTCAACAGACGCCGGAGGACGGTAAGCTGGGGCGCGAACTGGCTCGCGAGAAACATCCTCGGGCTCAGGCTGCACGACGCGACCACGGGGTTCAGGGCCCTGAACGCGCGCGCCGTGGACACCCTGCTGCTGGTCAGGCTCCGCTCAACGGGATTCATCTACCAGGTCGAATCGCTCTTCGCCTTCAAGCAGAACAGGCTCAGGATGGTCGAGGTGCCGTTCGTGTTCGAGATGCGGGAGAAGGGCGAGTCGAAGATGTCAGGGAGCGAGATAGGCGAGTACTTCGTCAGCGTCATGGAGATGCGATTCAGGGACTACAGGGTCCCCGAAAAGAAGGTCTGAGCTACGTCTCCTTCTTCTCAGCCGCGGGCGCAGGCGAAGAAGCAGGCGGGGGCTGAGCGGCCTCGGTTATCGGTTCCGGTGGAGGTGTGGTCGCCATCGTCCAACCGATCCATGCGAGGATGCCCAGGAGGACGACCACCGCGAGGAACGCGGTGACCTCGAGGACGAGCAAGGGCCAGAGGTAGACCAAGACCCCGTATACGATTATCCCGATGATGCTGCCCGCTAGTATGCCGCCGCCGAGTGTCCTGTCGTTAGCCATTTCGTTACAGCGACTCCCCCAAGAGTCGGATTTAACGTTTTGTTGGCTACCGCGTCCCGATTCTCCACCGCCAAGACATATTAGAGATTCTCAGGACCGATAGGACGATGGCGAAGGTAAGGACGGTACTCGGAGACATCTCGCCTGCCGACCTCGGCGTAACGCTCACTCACGAGCACGTCCTGATCGACCTGAGCTTCATCTGCGACATGATGGCGCCGCAGGAGGACTCTCTCAGGGGTCTGATGACCAGGCCCGTCACGATGGAGATGATGACCCTTCTCAGGAGGGGCGTGAGGAAGTTCAACTATGACGACGCGCTTCTCGGGGACGCGGAGCTCGCGGCGAAGGAGGTCGCAGAGTACCTCAGGTTCGGGGGCAGAAGTATCGTCGACCACAGCCTGCCGGGGATAGGGAGGGACCCCGCTGGCCTCGCAATGGTATCGAGGGCGACCGGCGCGAGCATCGTCTGCTCGACCGGCTGGTACGTGGTCGCGTCCCACCCATCCTACGTCAAGAAGAAGGGCCCCGACGAACTCGCCGAGATCATGGTCCGTGAGCTCGAGGTCGGAGTGGGCGACACGGGCGTCAGGGCGGGCGTGATCGGCGAGTGCGCTTGCTCTTCCCCCATCCCGTTCCATCCCGAAGAAAAGAAGGTGCTCAGGGCGGCGTGCAGAGCCCAGAAGCAGACCGGGGTCGGGTTCTCGTGCCACCCGGCCTACGCCGACAGGAAGAACGAGAGGTACGAGCTAGACTCGCCGTTCGCCTACATCGAGCTGATCGAGTCAGAGGGCGCCGACGTCGAGAAGTTCTTCCTCAGCCACAGCGACGTCATCTGCCATCCGGGGTTCCTCAGAGACCCCGTCGGGCACGCTTCCAAGCTCATCGAGCGCGGCATCACGCTCAACTTCGACACGTTCGGGCAGGACCACTTCGACGATTTTGTCTTCATGGGGGCCAGGCACCCGAGCGACTCTGAGAGGATGATGGTCATCGTCGAGCTGTGCAGAAGGGGTCAGGAGAAGAACGTGATGATCTCGCAGGACGTGTGCTGGAAGCACATGCTCAAGAAGTACGGAGGGGCGGGATACTCGCACACCATGGAGCACATCCTCCCCACCCTGAGGTACCATGGTGTCACGGAGAAGCAGATACGCACGATGACCGTCGACAACCCGAAAAGGATCCTGTCGTTCTAGCCCCAGTGACCAGCAACACAGAAATAGAGGTGGAGGAACGCGCCCCTGAAACATGTCGGGCACACCAGAGGAACCAGCGAAGGTCTTCGCGGTTTCGGTCTATGAATGCGTGCGTTGTGGGACGAAGACCAGCCAGGAGGAGCTCAACAACCTGCCTGAGGTCAAGTGTATCTGCGGCTACAGGGTCTTCCGAAAGGTCAGGCCTTCGGTCGTGAAGCAGATCAAGGCAGTCTGAGCTTCGTCCGAAAGAAGAGATTTAAGACCAATCCGGGCGGCTCCTTTTCGTCTTCCATGGTCGAGAACGCCAACCAGAACAAGGGTCTCCAGCCACAGGCAAGGGCTCCCGGTTATGAGGATGTGATGAACCTGGCCGCCAGGCGAGGCTACTTCCTCAGGTCGGCCGAATCCTACCCAAACACCCCGGCAGGCTTCTGGGACTACGGGCCTCTCGGGACGCTGTTCAAGAACAGGTACGTGGAACTCTGGAGGAGAATGATCGTCAAGAGGGACGAGATGGTCGAGCTGGACACCTCGGAGATACTGCCGAGAGCCGTCTTCGTCGCTTCGGGGCACGTTGGGAACTTCTCGGACCCCATCGTGGAGTGCTCCAACTGTCACTCG
>CAZAMW010000173.1:0-3801 GCA_964486265.1 uncultured Nitrosopumilales archaeon
TTCCGGAGGACGGACCTGGGAAGGACGATGGTGGAGAAGGGTTCTGAGAGGCTGAAGGCAACGGGCGCCGAGATGATAGTCGCGGAGTTCCCGGCCCAGAACGCGATTGCGGTGAAGTTCTACAGCAAGAGAGGGTTTCGGGCGCTAGTCGACGTCTTTGCGATTGAAGAAAAGAAACCAGGTCAGTAGTCGAGAGGAGAGCCGAGGCTGGGGCAGTCGCACCTCCCGAGGTACATGCCACACCGATAGCAGACATGGTTGCGGCTGTTGCACGTGGAGACGTGATTCTGGGTCTTCAGACAGTAACCCTCATCCACCACCATCTTTAGTCGGAACATTGGGAAGGACGGTTCCGTTTGGGTATTTATCCATCGTCTGAAGCTTAAGGCTAGCTCGACAGCAGTCGATTACTCAGGCGAGCTTGAGGAGCCCGTCCCCGCTTATCGTGATCGTGGTCTTCTCCTGCTTCGGCTCTTCCACGTGCACGCCCCCGCTCACGAGCCAACCCCTGAAAGTCTTCAACTCGCCCGCCGCCTCCACCTTGTGGCGTGAGTTCACTGAGAACGTCCTCTTCCTGCCCGTGAGGTCGCGGCGGTCTACGATGACCTTCCCCGTGGAGACGACGGTCTGGAACTCGACCTCTCTCGTGAACCGTCGGTAGAGGCGCGCAAGGACCACGGCGTAGAGGATTACAGCGCCTCCCTCGAAGAGTATCATCAGGACGACCTGCGTCTCGGTGACGACTATCCCGGACAGGCCCAGGAAGAGCATCAGGATCAGCATGACTAAAGCGGCGAAGGCACAGCGCCTCAGGTAGGTCGGACCCGGGAGGTAGTCGAAGTACAGCCCTATCGCCACGGAGAACAGAAGAGTGATGACGAGCGTCCTAGCAAAGTCGACGATGGGTATCCCGGAGACGATTATGCTGTCGAAGCATCTTTCTGCGCCTCCGGCTGAAGGTGCGACCCCCACCACCCCACACGCCGTCGAATAGTTCTGGGTCAGGTAGTCGACGACCTGCTGCTTGAAGGCGAAGAGGATGACTATGTTAAAGAGCGATACCGAGCCGGCGAAGTAGCCGCTCGCGACCGCGCCGGCCTTCAGACCCGCGAGAGCCGACCCCAACGCGCTTCACGCGTTCAGGGCGTCGAGTACTTGCTTCTCGTGGCCGTCGACGTTTACCTTTCTGAAGATCTTCTTGATCTTTCCGTCCCTGTCGATGACGAAGGTCGAGCGCTCGGTGCCCCAGTACTTCTTTCCGTACATGTTCTTCTCTTTCCAGGTGTCGTACAGGTGATGCACCTTAAGCTCCTCGTCGCTTAGGAGCGTGAAGTTCAGGCCGTACTTCTGGATGAACTTCTGATGGGAGTCGAACGAGTCCTTGCTTATCCCCAGTATCGTTGCATTGAGCTTTTCGAACTTCGGAAGGTTGTCCCTGAAGGAACAGGCCTCCTTTGTGCATCCCGCCGTGTCGTCCTTCGGATAGAAGTATAGCACCACGTTCTTTCCCCTCAGCGAGCTCAGCTTCATCTTGTCCCCGTTCGAGGAGGGCAGCGTGAAGTCAGGGGCCATGTCGCCTTCGGCCGGTCCGGTCTCTGCTTTCATACGGCTGCCGTGAACGGGCCGATACAAAACCTTACCCTTGGCGGGCCTCTATGGAGATATGACCTGGGCGTTCAGCGACTTCCTTGCCGTGAATCCCTCGTTCGACCCGTGCCAGTACTCGATGTCCGACTCGCCGTACCTCCAGCACAAGTAGACGGTATTCCCGAACCGCATGGCTGGGAAGTCGACCAGTCCCGTGTCGATGTCGCGCACTCGAAGTCCGAGGTCCTCTAACTCGGAGACGCGAGCCATGAGGTCCTTGACGACTGTCTCGAGCTCCTGGTTCTTTTCGCTCAGCTCGGGCGTGTCGAAACCTACCAGGGCGTAACGCTCGATGTCACCCTTTAGAGCGTCTGCGACCCTCTTTCTTTCCATGATTTCCTTCAGCTTGATCTTTACGTCAGGAAGCAGCCGGGAAGCCTCGTGCGGTGTGAAGAGATGACGGATGTCATCATTCGAGAATTCGTTTGGCGTTTTGTTTCTGCACCCAGCACTTGTGTCTGCAGAAGATTAGATTATATGCATTGGGTCGAGAAAAGATGCGACCCCCAAGCCTAAATATGTTGATAAGAGAAGAAGACGTCGAATTCTGCTTGTACACGAGGGGCGGGGACTCCGGCGAGACCGGGCTCTACGGTTCGAAGAGAGTGGGAAAGGAGTCGCGGCGGGTCGAGGCGTATGGTAACATCGACGAGTTGAACAGTTGCATCGGAGTCGCAGTATCGATGAGCAGACATCCGGAGGTCTCGGAGGAGCTGAAGTGGGTCCAGGCGAGACTTTTCGTGGCCGGTGCCGACCTGGCTGCCGAGTCGACGGAAGGGAGAGCGGCCGAGAAGGTCCCGCGGATAGGGAACGATGACACCGGAAGGCTGGAGCGGATGATAGACAGGATGCAGCTCAGCCTCCCTCGGCTCGTGAACTTCATCCTGCCAGGAGGTGGCCCCATGTCAGCGCAGCTTCATCTCGCGAGGTCGGTCTGCAGGAGGGCCGAGCGGAGCGTCGTAGCGCTGGCCAAGACGGAAAGCGTCAACCCCCTGATGATACCCTTCCTCAATCGCCTCTCGACCTATCTCTTCAACGCCGCGCGGTACAGTAACCTGCTCGACGGTACTAAGGACGAAGTCTGGCGAGGCGGCTAGACCTTGCTGTTGTCCCAGGAGTCTACCCTCTCGGGGACGACCTCTATGAACGCCCTTCTTTCCTTCCGGCGCTCGGCGACCCAGTCCTTGGGCATTTCGCCTGGCCTCCACTGCTGTCTTACGTACTTCCTGTCCATGGCCTCGTTGATATGACGGATGAGCTCCTCATCTTCGAGTACCCTGGAACGGCCCCAGACTATCACGCCGCGCAGCTCCCTGTAGAGGAAGCCATCGTCAGCGGCGCAGCAAGCCTTGCCCGCTCGGGCCAGCTCCACCTTCGTCTTGTAGTCGTGTGTCCTCAGATAGATCTTGCGGTTCTCGACGCAGAACCACAGAGGCGAGACGTGTGGATAGCCGTCTTCCATGGTGAAGGCTGCGTAGACCTTGTTCTGCGAGTCGAGAAACTTCCAGACCTCGTCCTCTGACATCGCGACGTACTGCCTGTTGGCGCGCCTGTAGACGACCATGGATGGGCACGGAGTGCCCCGGCATATGCGAGATAAGACTTGCTGCGAACCTCGGAAGGCAAAAAAGCGCGCCCCGGGGTGGTTGTTGCGTGGCCGCCGAGCACGAGATCAAGCTCCGAGTGAGATATGCCGATACTGACACCATGCGAGTGGCTTACTACGCGAACTTCTTCATCTGGTTCGAATCGGGAAGGGTTGAGCTCTTGAGGTCTAGGGGTATAGTGTACAGGGACATCGAGGACTTGGGAATATTCATACCAGTTATCGAGGCGCACGCCAACTACAAGGCACCGGCGAGGTTCGATGACGAGCTGATGGTGAAGACGCGCCTGGCGAAGATGGGAGAGACCAGCATACGTTTCGAGAATGAGGTGTTCAAGCTGCCTGCGATGGAGCTGCTCTGCAGTGGTCATACGGTACACGTTGTGGTGGGGAAGGACGGTAGGCCGATGAGGGTCCCGGACGAGTTCCGCGCCAAGCTTTCTTCTTAGTCGAGGCCGGCTGCCATTTTCTTCGTGAAATCTGGATGACTAATTACTTCCTCAGCATTGGGACTAATGCGCAGGGATGTCCGCTCCAGAGCGGGCAAG
>CAZAMW010000174.1:0-3798 GCA_964486265.1 uncultured Nitrosopumilales archaeon
TCCACGTCCTGCATGAGGCTTATAATGCTGCCCGATTACCAAGAACCCGCCTCACGCTCAGCGGTATGCGACCAAGAATCGTCTTAGAAACGGAAAGAGCACCTTGCCGTCCGGACGGAGGTGGTAGGATCTTCCCACCGCCGCAGCGTATTCGGTGAGGAACGATCCGCGCATCTGCGGCTCCGTCAGTCGGTCCAGTACAGGGCGCATGGCGGTGCCGCTCGTCCACTCGACTATCGATTGTGTACCTGGAAACACGTGCACGTACTCCGTCTCCCACATGTCCACTCTGCTGGACAGCGGGGACAGGAGGTCGTAGTAGAAATCGAGCCCATTCGTGCTCAGGTCGACCAGGTCCTCCGGGAATCTTCCGCGCCAGGGAGAGCTCTCGGCTACCTCCCTGAGCGCCTTGGTCCACTCGCCCTCGCCTGAGGGAATCTGGAACGCAAAGGCGCCGTTCTTGGATACCGACATGAAGAGCCGCGGGACCTGGTGCTCTTGGTTCACGAGCCACTGGAGGGCCGCGTTGGAGAAGACGAGGTCGAATGACTGCTCAGGCACCCACTTGCTCATGTCGGCAAGCACCCATTCCGCAGAGACCCCGGATTTGCGAGCCGACTCCAGCATCTTCTCCGAGCTGTCGACGCCCACCAGCCTCGCGCTCGGCCACCTTTCTGCAAGCACAGACGTGCTGTTGCCAGGACCGCACCCCAGGTCGACTATCGAGGTGGGGGACTGGAGCTCGACCCTGCCCACAAGGTCGCGGCAGGGGAGGGTCCTCTCACGCTCGAACTTTAGGTATTGCCGGGGGTCCCAGGTGGGGGATTCTCTGCGAGGCCGAGACATCAGCACCCGGAGCGGTCGATCATGGTTGTTATCGGTATCGGCTAGGCGTCGCCCTTGGTTCCGCCCACTCCCCCGATGTCCCTGACCTTCTCCCTAGTCTCGGTCCAGGTGTTCCCGCAGCGCACGCACCTGTAGGTCTCCGTGTAGGTGTCCTCCTCGATGTCCTCCTCCACCTCGGCCTCGGCGCGTATGGGGGGCTGGGGGATCGGGTATGCGGCGGCGACTCCCGCGGGCTCGAGGTACGTCTTCTCTTCAGGGATCAGGGTCTGCTTCTTCTCCACAGTCTCAGAGGTATGCCTGACCTCGAATCGCTTCCCGCACTTCGGGCACTTCTTGAAGAACGTCCTTTCGTCGAGGTCCTTCACCACGTGGCCGTCTTCCATGACTCGTACGGAGACGCCGTGGCATATTTAGCTTGGCGGCTTCATTCGAGCCCGAGATGCCGCCATCCTAGCTGGACGATGACTTTAACAACTTGCGCGACCATCTTTCCCGCATGGCAGAACCCATCACGGCGCTACACGCGGTGACGGTCCATATCAGGGATATCGACAGGGCGAGGGAATTCTACTCGAAGGTCCTCGGTCTGAGCGAGATAGGCTACAACGACAAAGCGAAGCGCGCCGTCTTTGCTCTCCCGGGTACATCCACCATACTCACGATGCATGTGATGGCACCGGGGGAGGAGGGCAGGGAACCTGGGACCGTCTCCGGCGTGGTCTTCTCTCACCCCGACCCGATCGCAGCGGTCGCTGAGATCAAGAGGCGCGGCGGAAGCGTGACGCTCGAACCGACCGTCGTGGAACTGCCCGGTGCGAAGTTCGTCAGAGCGGCGATAGCAGACCCCGACGGCAATGAGTTCCTGATATCCAACAGGTCGGACTAGAGGTCCTCACGCTTCTGGAGGCTGGCCCCGGCGCTGCCTAGGACGAAGCGCAGGGCGACGCCCGAATAGACGAAGCCCGCCACTCCGAGTCCCAGGGCTGTTATGGGTAGGTCCGAGACACCTACGAACGCTAGGACGTATCCAGCTGCGAGTACCATTATCATGAGAGGGGCGACGAGCACCAGGTTTATCAGCGTCTGGTAGAGGAAACGTCTGATGTCCGCCATGTCCTGCCCCTGAGTCGTAAGAGTCTCGTCGACTGCGCTCTGCCCGTACCTCGCGGCAAAGTACATCCCTCCTGCCATCATCAGGGCGGCAACTTCGAGAGCGCCAGGGAGCGAGAGGCCGATGGAAAGGAGCGAACTCGGGTCGTTCACCTTCTCTATCAGGAGCGGAGTCCCCACCCCCGCCGCTACAGGCGAGAGCACAAGCAGGAGGGGCGTGACGCGTGCGCGGTAGACCTCTCTCACGTACCGTCTGAGGTCGACAGCTGATGTCTTGATCAGCCACAGCCTCTCCTTCTCCAGCCAGCGGGTCGCGTTTCCGGAGCCAAACGACCCTATGATGAAAAGCAGGAAGAGGAAGGAAATCGGTGAAGAAAGGAAGACACCGGACAGCGAGTAGACCACCATGAAGCCGGCCAGGAAGAGCGCGTTGATGAAGAGGCTCCGGGTCTCCTTCGTCCTGGTCATCATCACTCTCTCTTTGGACCTCACCACAGACCAGACAGACCTGCCATCGGTCTGGAGGCCACGACCCAGGCGTGCGTCCTTCATGCCAGTGTCGGAGTCGCGGTCGCTTACCTGCAGCACCTCGTAGAAGTTCTGTCGGGACAGCCTCGTCCCCACGCCTAGGAGGACGGAGAACCAGAGCGCGAGCAGCGCCAGCTCGAGTAGCGTCCCGAATCCGATGGCTGACCCGCTGACCAGGGTGTAGCTTACCGCTGCAGCGAGCCCGCTCGGAAGAAGGGCTGCGAGTTGCGCGAGTTCGGGAGGCGCGCCTGGTATCAGCAGCGCGACCGGAGCCAGGCTAACGGCGGCGACCAAGACGAGGACGGCGTTCCGGAGGGGGCCGATCCGTTCACCCGCCCGGGAGTTCAGGGACAGCGTGATGTCCGCGCTGAACAACAGGCAGAGCACGAAGAACGCCAGTGTGACGAAACCGGCTAAGAGCGGAGAGATGAGCCCCGTCCCGTAGGCCTCGGCGAATCTGAGATAGAGCGTCAGTATTGGAGGGAAGGAGAGCAGCACGGTCGTGAACGAGTTCATCAGGAGTTTTGCCGCGAAGACCTCCTGCGGGTTCACGGGTGACGTCAGGACATAGTCCACATCGGCGGAGCTCACCGGTAGTCCGCTTCCGTTGAAACCACTCTGGACGAGACCTACGAGAAAGAGACCGAAGAGAAGTGTGAGCCCCAGGTAGGAGAGCCCGTTGCCGAGCCCGAACCTGGACGAGAAGGAGAGGAAGGTGCTGCCGACGAAGAGCACCAGGGCGACGGAGAAGACCTCGCCTATGCCCATCCATATGGCCGTCGCCTTCGTGAACCTACCCTTCATCCAGTACCTGACGAGGGTCGTAACGCTGCTCCAGCTATTCATGGAGGCGAATCTCCCTCTAAGTTTCGTCGTTCGTCAGCTTGAGGAAGACCTCGTCGAGACGGGCATCCTCCCGCGCCTCCGCCATCTTGCGGAGGCGGTCCAGCCCTCCCTGGGCGATTATACTTCCATTGTCGATGATCGCTATCTGTGTGGCGTGGTCCTGCGCTATCTCAAGGTTGTGCGTCGAGACCAGAACGGTCGTTCCCTTCCTCCCCTGCTCGGTTATCCAGCCATTCACGAAGACCTGCGTCCGCGGGTCTAGGGCGGTGAGCGGCTCGTCGAGAACGAGAACCTTAGGGTCGTGGATGCTCGCGGCGATGAGCGCGACCTTCTGCTTCATCCCCTTCGAAAGAGTTCCGACCAGGGCGTCGGTCTTGTCCTCGAGCGAGAAAGTCGAGAGAGAGTCAGATATCCTCCGCTTCAGGACTTGGTCGGGTACGTCCCTAATCTTTCCCACGAAGCTGAGGA
>CAZAMW010000175.1:0-3789 GCA_964486265.1 uncultured Nitrosopumilales archaeon
TTCCACCGGGGTCAAATCCTCTACTTCCTTGCCATGCGGCGCACGCAGGACCCTTTCTACCCGAGCCACTTGCTCCAGCTCCTTCTCGATCAGGTCGCCTCCTCTGTCTCCGTCTAGTATTGCGATGAGTCTCTTCTTCCTTCCTAGGTCGATAACGGACTGTGGTATGCTAGTGCCTTCGACGGCGACGACGTTCTCGACTCCGGCCCTCAGGAACAGTATTACGTCCGCCCTTCCTTCGACCACGTATACGAGGTCTGAGGTGTAGACTCCGGGACCGGCTGGCAGGTTCTCCGTGCCGTAGCTGACTACGCGCGCTCTCTTGGTGGAATCTTGCACGTCCTTGAGGAGGTTCTCGCCTTCGCTTGCAGTTCTCGAGCCCCACTCCTTCATGATGTCCTTGGCGCGGTCGACTATCTGCTTCCTTCTGGAAGCTCTTACGTCCTCAATAGTTACGAGCTCAACTCTGGCAGAGCATGGCCCTACTTTATCGACGCTCTCGACGGCTGCGGCTATCAGAGCCGCCGTGCTCACGTCAGTGGACATCGGGATGAGGATTTCACCATAGGTCCTGTCGTTCTTTGACTCTAGGTTGATCTCGATCCTCCCGACCTTCCAGCTCTTCTGGAGTTCGTTCAGGTTCATTTCTGGACCGAACAAGCCCTCAGTCTGACCAAAGATGGCGCCGATCATGTCGGCCTTTTCCACCACTCCATCTACTTCGAACCTCAACTTAACGAGGTACTTTACTATAGCCGAATCTGGCAAATTGCGTTCTTACTCGTGTCAGCTAGTTAACGGAACTAAGCTTAACAGAACCGCTGCAATTTCGTCCCATATTTAAACCCTCATCTAAGTCACCGTTCCTTCGATATCGACGGCCTCGGGAGCGAACCGCGAGAGGTTCTCGATGTGCAGGAAGACTCGGTGCGAAGCCCGGCTCAGGCGCTTCCTGTGGGTCAGAGAGGCGTTCAGCCCCAGGGTCTGGAAGAGCTTGATGTAACCCGCGGCCAACCTGCGTCCCTCCCTGTCCATGTCTGTGAGTATGATGACGGACCTGACGCCCTCTAGGCTGGCGTCGATTCTCCCGGCCGACAAGGACGCCTTGGTGAGTATCCTACCCCTGTATCCGAGTGCGACGAGAGCCTTGCTGTCTCTCTTGCCTTCGACCAGGACAGCGGCGTCCTCGGCCGAGAGGGCGTTCAGTTCGTCGACGAACCCGATGAGAAACTCCACAAAGTCGAGATACCGCTTGTCCCGGGACGTCAATATGGTGATGTGTGGCCCGCCTCTGAACAGCTCGACTCATCTCCCGGCAAAGACCGTTATCCTCAAGCCTCTCTAAACGGGCCGGCCCAATCGGGCTTCGGCTCCAATAAAAGGGTATCCGGAGTGGCTTCCGTCTGTAGCACGACTGGGTAAACCATCCGTTCATCAAAGCGTTTTACCGCCTTCGCGGGTGGCCGTTTTTCGCGCGATTCGACGGAAGCCGGTACGAGTCAGCATAGCCGGGTTATAATCAGTTCTAGTGCAGCGTGGCGAGGTCTATCTCAAAACCCGAGACCGGCACGTCAAGCCCGAATGCCGCGACCGCCGAGGGCCTGACCTCGCCGATGTATCCGACACCCTTTCCCCTGACGAAGACCTCCGCCGTCCTTCCCTCGGCGAACGCCCAGTGCTCCGCCGGCCGCGTCTGCGGAGGCTCTCCGGCGTGTGTCAGGAGCAGGGCTTCCAGGTACATCTTGGCCTCCGAGTATGACGAACCCGAGTGCGCGCTGAGCGCGGCCAGTCTCGGCCTCTCGACGATTCTCTCTCCGTCTCTCAGGAAGACGCGGCCGACCTCGTATATCCTCTGAGGATAGGCGGCCTGTACGTTGCGCGCGAGCGCAGCCATGAGCGAGGGTACAATCGAGTCTCGCAGGATGCTGTGCTCGATCGTCCTCGGGTTCTCGACCTCAATCCTGAGGTCTGGGCTCCTCGAGAATCTGCTGTAGAGGGAGGTCGCGTCGACAAGGTCGAAGTTCATCGTCTCTGTGAATCCGGCCATGGCTACCGACTCGGATATGCGGTCGAGACCGGAGTTGGTCGTGTCAAGAATTCCGGGCTCCTTGCTGGGAGGATAGAGAGGCTGGATCTTGTCGAGGCCGTAGCCGATCGCGACCTCCTCCGCAAGGTCGACCGGATGGAGTATGTCTACCCTGTAGCGAGGGATGATCGCGTCGTCCTGTTTGTCAAGACCCAGCCTGCTTCTCCCCAGGCACGCGACCATCTCGGAATGGTCCAGGTCGAGTCCGACCATCTTCTTGGCGAGGGTCTCGTCGAACTTCATCGTGGTCGGCGAGAGGTCGGGGGTAACCACTCTCTCTCCGGGGTACTCGACTTCGACCGACTCGACCGTCGCCCCAGCATCGGACAGAGCCGCGCAGATAATCGCCAGGGCTTCGTCCCCTATCCTCCTGTCGGTGGACGTGACATCGACCAGGAGATTCTTCGTGCTCGTGTCCACCTTCGTCGCACTCCCGTTGATTATAGGAGGCAACGACAGGACGGTGCCAGCCGAATCACTCAGTATAGGATAGCCCTTCGCCCGCTCGAGTATGTGCCCGTAGGCGATGCCCGTCTCGGTCTCACCAAGGACCTGCCTGATGCTCATCTTTCTGTCGGAGCCGAGCGGAGTGAACTCGAACGTGGCGGGTTTGCATTCGTACGAAAGCGGCGGCTTGAGGACGTCCATGTTGTGCAGACCTATGGCGGCCTTCTTGCGCCTCCTCGCTATGCCGTTGTGGAGGTCCTCCTGCATCGAGATGAGCTGCCTTATCGTCTCGTCGTCCATCTTCAGACCCGTCGCGGCCGCGCACGAGATGTACGGGCGCACGTGGGCCACACCGGATGAGACGTGCACCGAGAACCTGCCCTTCCTCACGTGATACTCCGGGGGGCCCAGTTCCCTCCCGACGAGCCCGAGCAGGGCACGAGCGATTCCATAGTCGGTGGAGAAGTCGGCCCGGTTCGGGTTGTACTCTATCCTGATGGCATCGGCATCCTCGCCCTCGATGTCGAGTCCCAGGAAGGGCAACCTGTCCACGATTGTCTCACGTGGGAGACCCGTCATCTTCTGGAACCTGCTAAAGTATATCTTGAGTACTGGCAATTTCTCTCCTTCTCCTCAACCAATCGAGATTGCTGTTGTACAGCTCTCTGATGTCCTGCACGCCCAACCTCAGCATGAGCAGCCTCTCCAGCCCGCACCCCCACGCTATCACTGGCTTCTTGACCCCGAGCGGTTCCGTCACCTCGGGACGGAAGACGCCCGAGCCTCCCATCTCCAGCCACCTCCCGACCTTCTCGTAGTAGACCATCACCTGCATGGAAGGTTCCGTGTAGGGGAAAAAGGATGGCCAGAGCTTCACCCCGCTCATCCCCAGCTTGGCGTAGAAACGGGTGAGCACGCCCATCAGGTGACGAAGGTTGAGCCCTTCGCCGATCACCACCCCTTCCATCTGGTGGAGCTCCGCAAGGTGCTTGTAGTCGAGGCTCTCGTTCCTGTAGACCCTACCGACGCTGAAGACGCGCATCTCCCTGTCGCCGGACTCCTGTGTAGCCCTGATGGTGAGGGCGGTGTTGTGAGTCCTCAGGACAAGGCGTCTCGCTTCTTCTACGTTCCACGAGTATCGCCAGCCCTTGCTCCCCGTGGCACCGCCGCTTTCGTGCACCGACGCCACCTTCGCCACCACGCCGGTCCTCTGGATCGACTCGTCTCGGCCCCCCTTCACGTAGAAGGTGTCCTGC
>CAZAMW010000176.1:0-3766 GCA_964486265.1 uncultured Nitrosopumilales archaeon
AGCTCCAAGCCCTTGTAGACCATGTCGACTGATCGTGCGTATCTGGGCGTCTCGTCGACGCGCATCACGTAGAACGGCTTGATCTTCGAGGGGAACCTGTTGACGAAGAAGAAGTCCGAGCCGAACTCCGCCTTGATGTGTTCTGTAAGTAGCTTCTCAGATTCCCTGTCGAGGTCCTGGTCCTCGGGGAGCTCGTGCCCCAGTCGCCCGAGCAGTTCGTAGACCTCGGGGAAGGATATCTCTGGGAACGGCGTCTTGGGCTCCTCAAGGTCGAGCTTAAGCAGGTCGAGCTCCTGACCGCACTTTGAGATGACTGAGGATATTCCGCTGACTATCATTCCCTCCTCCACCCGCATCGTGTCGCGCTCGTCGGCGATGAAGGACATCTCGGGCGCGATGGTACGGTGCTCGCTGAGGTGCCGGGGGGTGTGGGACAGTTCTGCCCTCCAGTTGGCGCCCAGGTCGTAGACCCTGCCGAGCCCTCCGGCCATTGCGAGCTGCCTGTGCAGCTGCGGGTCCTGTCGCAGGAAGGCCGGACGGCCGTAAAAGTCGAGCTTGAAGACCTCCGAGCCGCCCTCGGATATCCCGCCGAGGATGCTAGGGGTGAAAACTTGGATGAAACCGTGCGTTCGCAGGTACGACTCCATCCCGGAGATGAGCGCGTCCTCCACCTTGAAGACGGCCGAAGCCTCGGGGCGCCTGAGGTCGAGGGTCCTCCACTCGAGGCGCGTGTCGAGGTTCGCCTCGGTCACTCCACGGGGGTCTAGCGGGAGTGGAACTGCGGAAGCGCTGAGCACCGTCAGAGTGTCGGGGATTATCTCGAAGCCGTTCCTCGCCTGCTTCGCCTCTTTGACCAGTCCCACGCACGTGATGACGTCCTCGGGATGCAGGGACGGGAGGGTGACCATCACCTGCTCTGTCACGACCTTCTTCGGGACGGTGATCTGAATAATCGCGTCGCGGCTTCTGAGAAGGACAAAGTTGATGCCGCCTAGGAGTCTGACATCGTGCACCCAGCCAGATACGCTGGCCTTCTGCCCGACCTTGCCTCTGAGCGCATCGACCGACGGTAGGTCTTCCAAGACTCCCCGCGGTCCTGCCCCTGAGGCTTAAGAAGATTGAAACGACCGTTAATCCGCAGTTTGGGTCTCGCTGCCAGAAGTCGTCTTCGGATTGACATGCCTTCTGATGTTAATCCTCGAAGCCACCGGAGAAATCACCGTCGTGATCACGCCCACCGCCACTACCAGCGAGAAGATGCTCTCGTCGATCAGGCCGATCCCGTAGGCCGTCGTGACGATGACGAGCTCGACGAATCCCCTCGAGTTCATCAGGAAACCGATGGTCACGCTCTCGTCCGAGGAGAATCTGGCAAGGCGGCCTCCCAGGTATCCTCCCACCAGCTTTCCAGCGATCGCAACGACCAGCAGCGAAGCCACGAGGGGCAATATTCCGTAGAGTGAAGATAGGACGAACTCTGTCCCGATGAACGCGAAGGCGAACGGGCCGAAGAAGCCGAAGGTCGCGCCTCGAATTACGTCGGTCGCGCGGCCCAGAACCTCCACTCCGGCCAGCTCGCTCACGAGGATCCCGGCGAAGAACGCTCCGATTACGAACTGGATTCCGCTCCACTCGGCCAGAAGGGACACACCGGCTGCAAATATCAGCAAGATCCCTATGAACGAACCCTGGGTTTGCATGCCGTGGCCGATCTTCTCCGTGAACCGGCGCACGTAGGTGGAGTTTCTCCTGAGAAGACGCTCACATAGGAGCACCGCTACGAGAAAGACTGCGACTTTGGCTACGGCAATTCCCACGGCCGAATAGCTCGCGGTGGATATCCCTCCGGAGAACTGCTGGATCATCGTCAGCGCGATAAAGGAGACGATATCGTCGATCACTCCGGCGGCGATGACGGCTGTCCCGAGCTCCGAGTCGAAGATGCCAAGCTCCATCAGGACGATCGCATTCACCGGCACCGCGGTTATCGAGACTGCCAATCCCACGGTGAGCGAGCTCACTATCCCGACCCCGAACGCTTGGGCAATCAGCACCCCGCCGACGAATGGAATCACGAAGGCGATCGAGGAGATTATCGCCGCCTTCTTCCCAGCGGCGATGATCTTTGCCGGATTGACCGCGAGTCCCGCGAACAGCATGATGAAGAAGAGCGCGACGCTCTCGACGGTGCTGATGCTAGCGGTGGGCTGGACGAGGTTGAGGAGGGACGGGCCTAGGAAAACGCCCGCGAGAAGCTGCCCGACGAGCGCCGGTTGTCCGACCCTGTGGAGGGCCTCGCCGAAGAGCCAGGCGCATGCCAGCATCAGGAAGATTGCGAGGAAGAACTCTATCATGCGCGGGTCGACCCGGAATTCCTCGGCAATGCAGCATCCCGACCCTCGCGTGGCATATAATCATCAATGACGTTTTTTGGTGTTATCACTGGTAGGGACGGGCTCCGCCGAAGAGCCCCGACCACCCTACAGAGCCTTGAACTGCTCGGTCCAGTTGGCGTAGGCGCGCAGCATCTCCGGTGAGACGCTCGGCCTCCTCTGCTTCATGATCTCCTTGAAGTCGGTCATGACTATGGGGCGGGGTTGTGCGGTCTTGTCCAGGGCCCTGCCGCTCTCGAAGAGCTCGCGGACGACCCTGAGCTGACCGCCCTGGCAGATGTCGCGGATGTCGGAGCCTGAGTAGCCCTCGGATATCCTCGATAGGTCCTCGAGGCTTATCGTGGCGTCGACGTTGATCGGAGCGGTGTAGTTCTTGAACATGGAAATCCTGCCCTCGAAGTTGGGGAGCGGGACGTAGATGCGCTTCTCGAAGCGGCGGAGGAAAGGCCAGTCGAGCGCCCACGGCTTGTTCGTGGCGCCTATCGTGTACAGGTGAGTGTGCTTGCCCTTGTCCTGGATACCGTCCATCTCCTTGAGGAACTGATTCCTGACGCGTATCTCTCCACCTACTTCGTTGTTGCGAGAGCCTAGCATCGAGTCGAGCTCGTCGATGAAGATAATGACAGGGTCCCCTTTCTCGAGGAGCTTTCTGGCCTCGTTGAATAGCTTGGAGACGTTCTTCTCGGCCTCCCCCAGCCACTTTGACATTATCGAGGCCGCGTCTATCGAGATGAAGTAGCCGTTTATCTCGGCAGCGGTGGCTGCGGCGAGAATCGTCTTGCCGCAGCCCGGAGGACCATAGAGCAGCATGCCCCTCGGCCAGCCGAGAGGGAAGAGGTCGGGCCTCTCGAACGGAAAGACGATGGACTCTCGAATCGCTCGCTTGGCGTCCTCCAGACCGATCACGTCGTCCCACTTTACGTTCGGCTTCTCCTTGACGACCAGCTCATTGAACGTGGACTTGAGCTGCTGTACCATCTGCGGGCCCTTGGGAGCTCCGTTGCCTGCATCGGCCGCGTGACCGTTCCCATTTCCGTTTCCGTTGCCATCCCCAGTGGGTGTCGCCATCGGGACGAAGCTAGGAGAGTCATCGCTTTGCATATCACGAGGTACGAGGCCGTGAGCCTGCTGGATGGCCTTGACCCTCTCCTGGTAGAGCCCGGCACGCTCCATGTAGTGGCGGTTCAGCTTGTAGTCCGGGTAGAGGTGGACAAGCTTGATGAGCGTCGAGATGGCCTTCTGGTACATCTGGATCGCCATGCCGTGCGCACCCTGTGAGTCGAGGCGGATCGCCTCTCCGGCGTACTTCCTGGCATCTTCTTCGAGCTCTCTAGCGGCTACTACGCTCATCGCGATGATTCACTCCCAGACCT
>CAZAMW010000177.1:0-3759 GCA_964486265.1 uncultured Nitrosopumilales archaeon
TCTCTCTTCTGGCTGAGCTGCGAGAGCACATCGGCGAGCACTTCGAGGGCGGCCCTCGCGTCCGAGACAATGCCGACCTCGACCGGATAGTTCTTCGCTATCTCAGCCGGGTCTATGTCGACCTGTATCACTTTGGTTGGCGGGATGCTGAAGGTCGTCCCGTCCCTGTAGGAGCTGGTCGTCTCGTCGCTGAACGTAGTCCCGACCGCCAGGAGCACGTCAGCCTCTCTGGTGAGCTTGTTCGAGACCGAGCTGCCCACGTTGCCAGGATGGAAGCCCCACAGCTCGTGTTCGGATGAAAAGCCCCCCTTGGCGTCACCCCTGAACGAGGCCACGACTGGCGCACCGATGAATTCCGCGACCGCCGTCAGCTGCTCCGTCGCACCTGACATGGTGACTCCTCCTCCTATCAGTATCAGGGGTCTCTCCGCCATGAGCAAGAGCTTCGCCGCCCTGATGACCTCGGACCGGTCCGGGTACATCCGCCCGGCGGGCAGGTTACGGTTGGCGTCGGGGACCGCGCCGGCGACCTTCTCGACCTGGATGTCCATCGGCAGGTCGAGGACCACAGGTCCGGGCCTCCCCGACACCGCCTGCTTGAAGGCGTTCGGGAGGACCCTCGGGAGCTGCTTGGTGTTGGTGACCTGCCATGTCCTCTTGGCGAAATGCGCGATTCCGTTGACGTAGTCCACCCAGTTCTTCCTGTCTATCTCCTGGAATATGCCCATCCCGAAGAGGTAGGTTTGGACGTCGCCGGTGACCGCTATGAAGGTCGAGGAGTCGACGTACGCCGTCGCGAGGGCGGTGGCGAGGTTCGTCGCGCCTGGGCCGACCGAGGTGCTGACGAGCGCCGGTACCCTCCTGTTGGCCCTGAAATAGCCGTCGGCCATGTGGCCTCCCCACTGCTCGTGCTTCGGGGGGATGAGCCTGATGGACTCCGACTCCTTAACCGCGTCGAAGATGGATATGTTGCCGTGGCCCGGGATGCCGAAGAAATGCCTCACGCCGGCCTTCCTGAAGAACTCGACCGTGAACTCAGCGCCGTTGCGATTACGCGCCATCAGCCACGCTCGGCCTCTCGCGTTATATAATTGGTCGCGTCGAAGGCCATCCGGGCTAGAGGACGGCCTCTGCGACCTTGTGCACGGCCTCGACTATGTCGTCGATGTCCTTCTCGGTGAGAAGAGGGCTGATGTCAAGATGCACCGCCCTGCTCATCAGGTCTATGCTCTGAGAATATCTCTTCTTGACGCGGTCTATCCCCTTGAAGACCTGGCTCCAGTGCATGAATACGTGACCGTCGTTGGTCGTGGGGTCGTAGACCACCGCCGGGTAGGAGCCGCTCGTCGTCCAGATGTTCTCGGCCCGCAGGTCCTTCTTGAACTTGATCGCCTGTTCGGGGGTCTTCGTGAAGAAGACGAGCGAGATGCCTGCCTCTCCGGCGGGGTCGTTGAGCCTCCTGAAAGTGATCCCGTCGATGTCCGAGATACCCTTCTTTACGCGGGCCTTGTTCCTCTTGATGTCCTTGATAATCCAGTCGACCTTCTTCATCTGCTCGCGCAGGATAGCCGCCGAGACCTCGTTCATCCTGTAGTTGACTCCCGGGAATGGCTCAGCCTCGAACTTGAGGCTCTTGTCTTCCCACGACCTGTAGGGGGTGCCCACATCGTGGAACATGACGCAGCGCTCGTAGACCTGCCTGTCGTCGGTGATGATCGCCCCGCCTTCTCCCGCCGATATCATCTTGTTCAGCTGAAAACTGAGAGACGCCACCCTCCCGTAGGTCCCCAGCTTCCTGCCGTGATAGCTGCCGCCGAACGCCTGCGCTACGTCCTCCAGCAGCGCTATGCCGTAGTCGTCGGCTATCCTGGAGAGCGCGTCGAGGTTGCACGGCGTGCCCCTGATGTGCACGGCCATGATCGCCTTCGTCCGGCTCGTGATCTTGCTCTCGACGTCCGAGGGGTCGAGAGTGAGGCTGTCATCGACGTTCGCCAGCACCGGCGTGCCTCTGGAAGCGACGACCGCATCGGGGCACGACACCCAGGCGTAGGTCGGTATGATTACCTCGTCTCCCTGGCCCACGCCGAGCCCGACCAGCGCCGTGTGCAGCGCCGCCGTGCCCGAGGAGACCGCGAGGGCGTTCTTCTTCCCAAAGTACCGGGTCAGCTCCTTCTCGAACTGTCCTGTGATGTTGAGGAAATGCGGTCCGTAGAAGCGGTACATTGACTTGGCCTTGAGGACTTCGGTAACCGCGTCGATCTCCTCCTTTCCTATGTATCCGGCTCCCGGATGCATTATCGGGATGGGCCCGTTCCTCACAGGGTTACCGCCTTCGGCAGCAAGTTTGCTCTTCTTCGCCAAGAAATCCGGGTCTCGCAGCCCTAAACTCCTCTTAAAAGTATTGTGCGACGCGCCCGCGCCGGGCAGGCACACTTATCATCCCGAGCGCAGGCTCAGCCGCCGGTTTGAACGTATACGAGAGGCGAGGGGTAAGAAGGATTGTCAGCGCCGCGGGGCCGAAGACGAGGCTCTCTGGTTCGATCATGCCCCCCCAGGTTGTCGAGGCGATGGCCGAGGCTTCGCGGAGCCTTGTAGACATGGAATATCTGCAGGCGAAGGCGAGCGACGCCATCGCCAAGTACACCGGCGCCGAGGCTGGACTGGTCACGACCGGGGCGGCCGCCGGCCTGACGCTCGCGACGGCGTCCTGCGTCACCGGCCTGGACATCGTCAAGATGGAGAGACTCCCCGACACCTCGGGGATGAAGAATGAGGTGGTCATCGCCAGGCACCATCGCAACCCCTACGACCACGCGATTCGCGCGGCGGGGGTGAAGCTGGTGGAGGCCGGGCTCAATGAACGCGGGCTGGGAGTGGGCTCGCGGACCGTCGAGGGTTGGGAGTACGAGGCGGCCATAACGGAGAGGACCGCCGCCATCGCCTACTTCGCCAGGCCGATGGGCACACCGGCGCTCTCGGAGGTCATCAAGGTCGCGAAGGACCACGACGTCCCGGTGATAGTCGACGCCGCGGCGGAGCTCCCTCCCGCTTCGAACCTGCGGAGCTTCATCGCGCAGGGCGCAAGCGCTGTGACCTTCAGCGGCGGGAAGGCCATCAGGGGTCCCCAGGCATCCGGGATCCTCTGCGGGACGAGAGAGCTCGTCATGGGCGCGATCCTTCAGCAGCTGGACATGGACTGCAGGTTCGAGCTCTGGAACCCGCCGCCGAGCCTAATCGACAAATCGAGGCTCAGGGGAATCCCGCGGCACGGAATAGGCAGGGGGTTCAAGGCTGGGAAGGAGGAGATAGTCGGGCTCCTGACCGCGCTCGAACTCTTCGCCAACGCCGATGAAGAGCAGGCGAGGAGCCAGCTCGAGAGAAAGGCCCGGGCGGTGGTCGAGGGCTTGAAGGGCGTGGAGGGCGTCGAGCCAAGTCTCGCGGCGTCTCCCTCAGGGAGCATCCCGCTCGCGAGGGTCCTCTTCACAAGGGCCCACGGGCAGGACTACATGACCAGGATAGACAGACACCTGAAGTCCAAGGATCCTCCCGTGTATCTCGACGACGGCCGGCTCGAAGAGATGACGCTCCAGGTCAATCCGTTCAACCTTTCGGACGAAGACGTAAGCATCATCGTCCAGCGGGTCAAGGAAGCGGTCTCCTCGGTCTAGAGGGCTCAGGGATGAGACGCTTCCGGAACTTCGGCTGCCACCTGGTCACCTCGAGATACTCACTTGCGGACCTCCTGAGACACGCTCAGTT
>CAZAMW010000178.1:0-1640 GCA_964486265.1 uncultured Nitrosopumilales archaeon
CCCAGCGCCTCGTACTCGAACTGCACCTGTGAGAGGAGCTGGTCGCTCGACTCGAATACCTCCAGGACCTCGTCGTACCCGTAGAACCTCAGCTGACTCAGGTGCTGGTCGATCCTTTCCTGGATGCTTCCAGCGGACTGTTGGAGGGAGAAGATCTCCTTCTCTGTGTTCAGGGCGGACCTGTCGGCGGCGTTGCGCTCCTCCTCGAGCCTCTTGACCTTACTGTTGAACTCCGCGATGACGGGGGCGCTGTTCGTCGAGGATGCAAGAACCTTCTGGAGCTGAGCGTCGAGCTCGATGAACCTCTTGTTCAGCTCGTTCGCCTCCTTTCTCGCGGTCTGTATGAAGAGCTTGTCGTCCTCGTACTTCAGCTCTGCGTTCTCCAGGTCCACGCGAACCCTCTGGAAGCTCGGCTCGAGCATCTCCTCGAGGTTCGACCTCTCCCTCGAGTAGGTGAGATGGACCTCGGAGAGCCTCGAGGCCACCTCGTTCAACTGAATGGAAAGGTCGTTCCTGCTAGTCTCTAGCTCGATGAGAAGCTTGTCTAGCTCGAGCGATTCCATCTCCTTCTGGGTCGCATCGAGGCTGTGGGTTTCCGCGACCATCGCCTCTTTCCTCGTCTGAAGGGTCTGCTGTCTCCTCACCAGACGGTCGACGACCTTGCGCTGGCTGTCGCTCTCCGCCTTCTGCGACCTGAATATCGCCCTGTACCTCTTCGATAGCCTGGACACCGTCTCCGCTTCGGCCCTCATCGCCGCAACCGCGGCTATCTTCTTGATGCGGTCCTTGCTGAGGCTCTTGCTCTCCGTCTCGAGTCCGAGAAGGAGCTGCTTCCTTTTGTCGATGGCACCGCGCAGCGCCGCGACGGCAGACTCGACGTCGCCGAGGTCCTCGATGTCCTCGAGACCCTGAAGGATGTTTGCGACCACGTCGTGGAGGCCGTATGCGAACGCGCGGCCGCCGAGCTCGAAGACCTCTCCGGTGGGGGTGACCGTCCTGAAGCCCTCCGAGGCGAGGACGTAGGCGATCGCCTCAGTCTCGACGAGGACCGTATCACCGCCGATGAAGTTCAGGAGGCCCCGGTACTGCTTGTCGGCCTTCAGCACTCCAGACACCGGGCCTATCACACCTGCCGACTTGTCTACCGAGGGACTCGGTGTGGCCGCGACCTCGGAGAACGGAATGACCGCGAACGACCTGATGCTAAGCTGCTTGCCCGCCCTGATGACCGCGGTCATCGACCTGACGTCCTCGACCAGGAATGCGTTCATCCAGCGGTCGGTCACCGCGGCGCAGGCGCGCGCATACTGGGGGGGATAGGAGATTATCTGGTTGAGGACCCCGATGTAGCCCTTGATGCCCCCCTCTTCGCAGAGCTTGCGCAGCCTGGTGTGGCCTATGCGGTCCCCCGATATCTCGTCGGTGACCTCCTTCTTCACTGTGGTTATCGCAACCTCCGAAGAGGCCTTCTCGAGCACTTTCCCGGCGACATCGATGCTCTGCCCGATCAGGTTCCGGCGCCGCTCTATCTCGGTGAGGTTCTGGTCGATGTCTCCCAGCTCCTGTGCGGCCTGGGTCTGGAGCTCGAACATCTGAGCGGTGCTGGACTCGAGCGTCTGTAGCATTTGCTCGAAGTTGCG
>CAZAMW010000178.1:1650-3741 GCA_964486265.1 uncultured Nitrosopumilales archaeon
CTGGAGTCGAGCTCCTCGAGCCGCTTCTTCTCGACGCCCAAGTTGGCGATGACGACGCTGACTTCTACTTCTAGCGGGGACAGGCTCTGGTTGAGTTCCGCGAGCTTCTCCCTGAGCCTGTCGGTCTGTTTCCGCCGCTTGTCGATTGTGCTACGGAGCGTCTCCTCCGCGTCCCTTACATCCTTGAGCTGTGACGCTATTTCCTTCCTGCGCGCCTCCAGCTTCTCTTCGCTCGAGTGAAGCGTCTCGACGGTCGAGGTCGATGCGGTGATCGTCTTTCTCTTCTCGTTTAGCAGGACCCTCAGGGTGGGTATCGACTCAGCCTCGAGCCGCCTCATGCTCTCCTCGCGCTTTTGCGTCTCCGCTGCGAGCTGGTCCAGCCTTATCTTTGTCGACTCCCTTTCGTCCCTAAGGAGGGTCGGGCCTTCTCCCCCACCCTGCACGACCTCCGAGATGAACTTCTCGCGGTCGGCTGCCACGGTGGCGATCCTCGACTCGAACTCCTCCTTGCGCTTGCGGACCTCCTCGAGCTTCCGGACCATCTCCTCCTCCTGCTTCCTGGTCGAGTTGATGCGCTCGCGGAGTTCGCCGACCTTCCTTGAGTACTGCACTGCTGTGAGCCAGGCGACCTGCCCCTCAAGCTGGGAGTACTTGACGAGGTCGTTCCTCTGTTCCTCTAGGCGTTCAAGCTGGGCCTTCATCTCGCCCGTCCTTGCGAGCTCTATCTGCAGCTTCGTGTCAGCCTGCGACAGCTGCTTCTGCGCCTCCGCCTTCTTGTCATCGAAGCGTGCGATCCCGACGACCTCCTCTATCATCTTCCTCTTCTCGTCCGGGGTCTGGTCTGCCACCCTCGTGGCGGCTCCCTGGGGGATGATGTTCAGCCCGCTGGGGGAGAGCCCGGAGACCTCGAGGAGGTCTGATATCTCGCCCTTCGTCGCCTTCCTGCCGTTGAGGTAGTACACGTTCTCGCCGCCCCCGCGGAGCTCTCGGGAGACCGTGACAAGGTCGGTGTCGACCGGGATCTTCCTGTCGACGTTGTCGAACTGGATGGTCGCACGGCAGCTGGTGGGACGTTCCTCGCCGTACGACCCTTCCTCGCCCTCCTTCTTCGGGTCGTAGATGAGTCCCGAGAGCCTTCCCTGGGCTGCCCTGAGTATCCTTGGGGAGTTCTCACCGAGGGCGAAGAGGATGGCGTCGGCTATGTTGGATTTTCCGCTGCCGTTCGGCCCCGTGACAACGTTCAGGCCCTGTTCGAAGGTTATGGTGAGGGTCTTGGGACCAAACGACTTGAAACCCTTGACCTCCAGCCTTCGAATATAACCCATTATTCAGGCTCCGCTGGCACTTTGGACATATTCCAAACGTTATAAGCGTATCAAGGGCTGGCGGTCCGGTAGGCAGTGCTGCGGATCCCGCGATTCTTGACAGGAATGGGCTTCCCTAGGCCGGAGTCCCGCACTTCGTACAGAACTTGGCACCGGCTCTTAGTGATGCGCCGCAGTTCCTGCAGACCTGGGCCGCCGCCATTGCCGGGGGAGTCGGGATCTCCGCGTTGACCCTCACGGGAGCGGGAGTGGGTGCCGGTGCTGGTGCTGCGGCGGGGGCCATCGGTTGGGGTTTTCTTTGGGCCGAAGGATCTCCTTTCACTTCTCGCCTGACCACTATGTAGTCAGCGACGCCCGCCACCCTGTCCATCATGATCTGTATCTCGCTGTTGTCGTTGCCGACGACTATGAGCGCCACTGACCCATCAAGGCCGAAGGCGATGTCCTTCGCCTTCCCTAGCGCCTTCCCCGATGCCTCAACCACGACCTTCCCATCGACTTCGTCCTTTCGGAACATCTTGGGAGCGGACAAGACGGCGGTTTTCGTCCGTGACGTTATTTATTGTTTTTGAGCGTGAAGCAGGTCGTTTACCGCTCTGGTCAGTTCTCGCGCCCGCACGCCGGGCAGGTTGCGAGACCCAGCTGCAGCCTGGAACCACAGTAGCCGCAGAAGGCGCCCTGCATCTTCTCCGGGGGAGCAATTATCCCCTTCTCCATGTCCTCGATTATCTTCTTCGCGGCGGCATGCTGAGGGAGCTTCGAAAAC
>CAZAMW010000179.1:0-1534 GCA_964486265.1 uncultured Nitrosopumilales archaeon
TCCAGGAGGAGCTCGCCAGGCTCCCGCAGGACCAGCGCACAACGGTCGGCACCTTCTTCGGCACTGTCTTCGGCGGCAAACTGCCCTTCCCCAGGTTCGCCCAGGAGTTGTCGGCGGCGTATGAGGACCTGAAGACGCGGGACGGCGTCGACCCGTCGAGGATCGGGAGCCTGGGCTTCTGTTTCGGCGGGACCATGTCGTTCAAGCTCGCCAGCACCGGTGTGACGCAGGCGTGCGTCGTCTTCTACGGGCAGAATCCTGACCCGCTCGAATCAGTCGAGAAGATCAACTGTCCTGTGCTGTGCAACTACGGGGCAGAGGACGGGTTGAACGCGACCCTGGACCAGCTCGTGGGAGCCATGGTTCGTTACAAGAAGGATTTCGAGATGAGAATATACTCGGGTGCGGCTCACGCCTTCTTCAACGACGACAACCAGTACATGTACAAGCCTGCCGCGGCCAGGCAGGCCTGGGCTCTCTCCCTGGACTTTCTGAAGAGGAACCTGGGAGGGCACTGAGCCGTTCGCGACCCAAGAAACAGCAAACGCTTAAAGAATGGCCGGTCCGGCCGAAAATTTAGCTATTGCTATGCAAGTTAAGAGTCTGGGAGCCGCTCGCCAGGTGGGCCGGTCTGGCTTTATGGTCTCCCACGGCGACACGAACATCCTGCTAGATTACGGCGCGATGACGACGAAAGAACCCGGATTTCCGGTCCACGTCCAGCCGCGCAGCGTCCAGGGGCTGATACTCAGTCACGCGCACCTCGACCATTCGGGTGCGGCCCCCGTCTTCTTCATAGGAGGCGATAAGGTCAAGATGCACTCGACCCCGGTGACCCAGGAGCTCTCGAACCTCCTCATCAACGACTTCATCAAGATCTCCGGGCCCTATCTCCCGTTCGAGTATCTGGACCTGCTCGCGATGAACAAGAGCACGCTCCTCCACGGTTACAGGGAGACATTCCAGGTGGGCGGCATGACCATCAACTTCTACGACGCCGGGCACATACCGGGCTCTTGCATAATCTCTGTCGAGGCTGGTTCGAAGAGGCTGCTCTACACAGGTGACATCAACGGCGCTGAGACAGAGCTGCTCAACGCTTCTTGGAAGGACCTGGGCGAAGCGGACATGGTCATCACGGAAAGCACCTACGCGACCGCAGACCACCCCCACCGGGCCGAGGTCGAGAAGGCCTTCGTCGAACACGCCAACGCCGTCGTCGAGAGGGGAGGCGTGCTCCTCGCCCCGGCATTCTCGGTGGGAAGGGCACAGGAGCTCGCCATGACACTCCACAAGAACGGTTTCAAGCACCAGATAGGTATGGACGGTATGGCGCTGAAGGTCAACGAGGTCCTGATGCGCTACCAGGAGTACGTGCGCGACCCGGCGCTCTTCCGCAGGACGCTGGAGAGGACTGAGCAGATCACCGGTTGGAGCCAAAGACGAAGGTTCATTCAGAAGCCGGGCGTGATAATCGCGCCAGCTGGGATGCTTGTCGGCGGTGCCTCGGTGTTCTACAACGAGCGCCTCTCGC
>CAZAMW010000179.1:1544-3732 GCA_964486265.1 uncultured Nitrosopumilales archaeon
CAGAAGGAGAAGAATTCCATCGCTCTGGTGAGCTTCCAGGTGCCCGGCACCGCTGGAAGGACGCTGCTCGACAGGGGCCTGACGCTTCTCAACGGCAAGCCCACCAAGGTGAAGGCCGAGGTCAAGAAGTTCGACTTCTCCTCCCACAGCGGCAAGACCACGCTCCTTTCAGACCTCAAGAACATAAAGGGCTCTCCCAAGTTCATGACGGTCCACGGTGAGGAGGAGAGCTGCGTCAGCCTCGCAGACGAGCTCCATCAGGAGCTTGGCGCTGAGGCGTTCGCACCGAGGGTCAACGAAGTCTACGAGGTCTGAGCGGCTTGGGGCAGCAGCAGGCGCCCAAGAGGACGTTCCCTGTAAGAAGCGCGGCGCTGATGGTCGCGTTCGTGGCGGCCATCCAGGTCTGCGCGCTGCTCTTCACTTACTTCATCGCCCCGGTCACGGTGTCGACCGGCTACAGCTTCGCGCCGGGAGGGACGTCCGCAGCCGGCTCCGCAACCAGTGCGCTCGTCCTCGTCGCTGGCGCATTCGTGACGACCTTCCTCGCGGTCTGGCTGATCAAGAAGAAGCGCGCGAACGTCTTTGCCTGGATTATCTCGGTGGCGACGACCCTGGCGCTGTTCCTGATGACACTCCTCACGACCAGTGCCGTCGCGTCGTACCTTCTTGACCCGAACTCTGGCCTGGTGGTCTCCCTGGTTATCTCTGCCGCTGTGACCATCGCGTTCGCGTTCATCACCAGGACGCCAAAGCTCTACGCCGTAGCGCCCGTGATCACCGGGCTTCTTTCAGCGGAGGTGGGGAGCATCTTCGCATCGACCATCCCTATCCTTACGGCCCTGCTCCTGGCCGGTGTCTTCTCTGTCTACGACATCTACGCGGTGTTCAGAGGTCCGCTGAAGCAGCTGGTCAGCATCGCCCCGGCCGAGACCCTGACCGCCGTGACATCCAAGGTGGGCGAATTCACCCTCGGGACGGGGGACACGATATTCTACTCCATGCTTCCCGCGATCGCTCTGCTTGAGTCGGTCTCGACGACGACCTTCGACTACAACCTGCCCTTCGCCCTGGCCACGATGGTCGCGATCGATGTCGGAGTCGTGATGACACTGTTCCTTCTCTCTCGGTCAAAGATGCTACCTGGATTGCCGATACCCATGGCCTTGGGTCTCGCGACCCTGCTGGCGCTTACGCTTCTCTAGAACTCGACGACTGGCGTCTTCGTGCCCTTGGTGAGGACTTCAACGTCGGCCCCGGTCGTACGGTAGGTGTAGAGGTGGTCTCTGGTCCTCAGCTTGACCTTCGCGTTGTCCCCAGACCGAACCACGCGAATCTCGGTCGCGGAAGGCAGGAGCTTCTGGAACTCTTCCTTGCTCCTGATCTCTCTAGGCATGGTGCGACCCCGTACAGCCCGAGCATTTAACGCTTGAGCGGCCTCAGCGTCCGCCCAGGCGGAAACCCGCCATCCGGAAGAGCGACGGCCACGCCTTGAAGTCTCTGCCGTAGGCCCGCACGAACGAGCGGTAACGTCTGTGCCTCTGCGCTCTCTCCTCAAAGAGAGCCTCCTTCACGACACGGGTCTGACGCGCCCTCGCGAGGTACTCTATCACGATGTCGCTGTCCCGTATCTCTCCGAGCACGTCCTGCCATGACCTGAGCACCTCAGCCGTCATGGAGAAGCTCCGGCTGGCGGGCATCAGCTCGAGGACGTACCGGAACGTCTTCGCGTGCTTCCTCAACGAATGCAGCTCGTCGACCTTTCCTTCGTTCTTCACGACCAGAGGCAACTCGGCGCCGATCTCGGCGTCGAGCTCCGCGAGGGTCTTCCTGACCCATCGCGTCGAGCCTTTGAAGTCCTTCCTGTCAGGCTTTGGCCTGTCCGCCTCGAAGAGACGCCAGGCCGCCTTCATCGATTCGCTGGCGTAGACCTCGCGCTCCTCCTTGAGGTTCGAGAGGAGGAGTTCGACGGTGGGGTCGCCCGCGAACTTCGACAGTCTTTCGTGAATGATGTCTGCGTCCCGGACCTTCGAGGTGGTCCTCAACAACTTCCTGCAGCGGTCGCGGGACTGCTTCATGGTCTTCTTGCGCGAGCGCTTGGGGACGACCCCGAGGATGGTGGCGAGCCGTCTGGCGGAGGCTCTCAGCGCCTTGGTGTTTTCCTCGTTCGGGTCCCCCAGATACTCCCGCA
>CAZAMW010000180.1:0-3710 GCA_964486265.1 uncultured Nitrosopumilales archaeon
CGTTTGCCAGCAGCCTTGTCATGAGGTCTACAGCGAGATCGACGAGATTGGCGGTCCGTTGAGACACCGTCGTCAGGGGAGGGGAGACGTACTCCAAGAGATCGATGTCGTCAAACCCCATCAATCCGACGTCCTCAGGTACTCGAAATCCCTCGGCCGAAAGGTAACGAAGTGTTTGCAGCGCGAAGATATCGCTTGAGCAGACTACGGCTGTTCGATCGGATGAGCTCCTGAGAAGCTCCACGAGCAGTCTGAAATCATTCTTCTCCTTGATGACCACCTGCCGCAGGTGGTGTTTGTCGATACTCTCCTTGTAGCCCGCCAGACGTTCGGCGACGGCGTAGATGTTCTCTCTTCCGTGGTATGAAAGGGGTGGGCTGTAATAGACGACCTCGCGGTACCCTTCGGAGACCACGTAATCAACCACTTCCCCGAGGGCTGCCCGATCGTCGATTCCCACGAAGGGTATCGTCTTCGAAACTCGGTTTCCGAGGGTGACGATCGGTACATTGAGACTCTTGAGAAAGCTGGAGAATTGGGTACCTGCGTTGGTCGCGACGAGGAAGATTCCGTCGACCCGGAGGCTGGCGAGGTGCTCGAGACATGCGATCTCCCTTTCCTGATCATGGTCGGAAAGAGTTAGATGAAGGAAGTAGCCGGACGTTCGAAGGCACTTCTCCAGAGCGTCGATAAGCTGCGAGAAGTATTGGTTATCGAGATCGAAAACGACGATCCCCAGGGTCATGGTCTTTCCGGTCTTCAAGCTTCTCGCAATCAAATGCGGTCGGTATCCGATTTCACGGCTGACGCGCAGTATCTTCTCTTTGGTCTTTGGACTAATCCCCGGACGGTCATTGAGAGCCCTATCGACCGTCCCGATGGAAACCCCGCAGATACGTGCCAGCTCCTTCGACGTAACCGTCACCGTGTACCCTCTCTTGAACCGCTCGGTGTCCCCTATTGAGCCTGCACAAGCTGCAATTTCCGGCCGGTCGGTTTCGTCGCGACGCCGAGCTCTTGCTGCGGTGTCGGCGGTCGCCTTGGAACGGAACAGCGGGTCCGAGCTGCCCTCGTCTCCGTGTACGACAACAGTATTGACAGAAACGGCGACAACGTCAATGCACACTGACGGATCGACGATTCAAATTCATGCTCAATCTCGTTGATTCTCACGACGGAGTTTGTGATATTGTACGGGAGAGTAGAGTTAATGGATATAGTTGCACGCTTTGCGCAGTTACCTGTATGATATTTCTGAGCGAGGCTATCAAAAATAGCCTCTGCGTCTGCGAAAAAGCGTTGACAGCGTCTATGACGGGTGTTAGTATCGTGTACGTTAACGGTCGCTGGGCAGTGGCAAGAATCCGTCAACGGCGTGAGAATTAGGAGGATCAAGGGCGTGAAAAGGTTCATATCCGTACTGTGCGTGCTGGCGTTCGCGGGTGCAAGTTTCGCCTTTGCGGGTGGCAGCAAAGAGAAAACATCCGCTGCGTCGTCGTCGACGCTGAAGTTTGTGTTCTGGATCACCTCTCCGGGTGCACTTCAGGGTTGGCAGTCGACCCTCGCGGGCTTCGAAAAAGAGAATCCCAACATCAAGTTGGACTACGTTGGTGTCGACGCCCAAGGCTGGGCGCAGTACATCCAGAAAGTGGCGACAATGATCGCCGGCGGTGAGAATCCCGACGTCATGTGGGTGGCGACCGAGGGAATCAGGCTCCTTGCGACGAATCATCTTTCCTATCCTGTCGACAGTCTCTTGAGCCGCGACAAAGCCGACATGCAGGGCTACCTGAGTGACGTGCCGCCCTCCTTGCTCAACAGCTTCCGAATCGACGGCAAGCTCTGGGAGCTCCCCTACAGCTTTAATGACATGGTCATGTGGTACAATTCGGCCCTTTTCAAGAAGGCAGGTATCCAGCGCCCAGCGTCCGACTGGACTGTTGAGGATTTCCTGAAGACTGCACAGAAGCTCACGGTTAGTGAGAACGGAAAGACCACGCAGTACGGCTTCGCTGTCGACGACGGCTACTTCACCGGGATTCTCCCGTGGCTATTCGCAAACGAGCCTCTACAAAGACAACATGACAAAGGGCAATCTTGACGACCCCCGGGTCATTGAGGCCGTTCAGTTCATGCACGACCTGATCTACAAGTACAAAGTTTCCCCGGTGCCCGGAGCGCCCGGATTTGACCCCATCGACGCGTTTGTCGCCGGAAAGGTCGCCATGTTCGGTGCGGGCCGATGGCCGCTGCTTACCTTCATCCCGGAACACTTCAAGGAAGGCGACATCCAGCTTTGGCCTCGGTGGAGGAGGCAGACTACTCTCTTTGGCGTGGATGGATTCTCCATTCTGCGGTCGACCACAAACAAAGAAAACGCGTGGAAGCTGGTGAAGTACATGACCACGAAGGGTGTAATGGAGAAGCTTGTCGGAAGCGAGAAGACTCCCATCAGCAACCTCCCAGCACGGACTTCACTTCTGACCGGGGGGGCGATCTCCAACCTCATCCCCGACCATTACCTCGTCTTCACCGATGCGCTAAAGGACTCCGAGGTCGAGCCTGCTCCTCCTCAGTATCCGAAGCTTGCCGAGGTCATTGCTCGGTACTTGAGCGAAATCCTCCAGTCCAATACCGTGGGAGTAAAACAGGGCCTCCTCGAGGCGAACCAGGAGATCAACTCAATCTTGGCCGCCAAGCAATAGTCCGTTCGATTCCCTTTTTCAGCTTCCCTTGGGGGCGTCGTCCGATGAATCGGCGAGCGCCCCCGGGGATTCCGATCAACGCCCATTACGCACGACATCAGGGAGCAGGCAGACAAGGTGAACTACCGCAATACTGAAATGATCGGAAAATCCTTGGAAGGACAGGGAAGGGCGCGAAAGCTCACCGCCAAACACCGGGACTGGTTCGATGCGTACCTTTTCCTCGCTCCGACCCTGCTCATCTTCCTGGTGTTCGTGTTCGGTCCTCTTGTCTCCTCTCTGGTCATTAGCTTCTACAAGTGGAACCTCCTGAGCTTCTCCCAGCGAACTTTCGTCGGCTTCCGCCACTTCGCGAGTCTCTTTGCAGGACACAGCTCAGCTCGCTTCTACCTTATTTACGGCAACACTCTGCTCTTCGTGGCTGCAGAGATCATTCTGTTCTTGCTGGTCGGTCTGCTGTGCGCCATGCTGCTCAATTACCAGTTCAAGAGGCCGATGCAGTATGTGCTTCGCGTGGGCTACTTCTTGCCCCTGGTAACCTCGACGGCGATTGTGGCAGGAATCTGGGCCTTCCTGCTCAACACGAATTTGGGCATCGTGAATTACTACCTGGGAGTGATCGGAATCCAACCCGTGCCTTGGCTCAATAACCCGTACTGGGCGAAAGCCTCCGTCATCATCTTCGATGTCTGGAAGAACTTTGGGTTCTACACGCTGGTATTCCTAGCTGGTCTGCAGAACATTCCCGGATACCTCTATGAGGCCGCCGAGATCGACGGGGCATCGTCGTTCTACAAACTGAGAAGGATTACTCTGCCCATGTTGTCTCCGACGACCTTCTTCCTCCTGGTCATCGGCTTCATAAACAGCGTGCAGCTTTTCGACTCGCCCTATGTGCTCACAGACGGAACTCCAGGCGATTCGACGAGAACGGTGGTCATGCTAATCTATCAGGATGCCTTCCAGAACTTCAATCTGGGCAAAGCTTCGGCCGTCGCGATGACC
>CAZAMW010000181.1:0-3363 GCA_964486265.1 uncultured Nitrosopumilales archaeon
CTTCGGAAACATCCCTTGTACATTCCATCTTGGTCCGTTCCGTTTCATCGAATCGGCGAATGCAAGACGTCGGACTCCGTAGACCCTTCGTCTTTCAAGAGGTCGATGGGATACTCAAATATCGGGTCGTTCTACGGCGCAGCGGAGTTTTCGTGTGACGACCGCGAAGGTACTCTGGGAGCCAACCTCCGACGGCATCGATAAGGCCAACATAACCCGCTACTCGAGATGGCTCGAGGCCGAGCTTGACATCGGGCCGACTCCTTACCCTGAGCTGTGGCGGTGGTCCGTCGAGGAGCTCGAAGAGTTCTGGGACTCGGTCTGGAGATACTTCAAGGTCAAGTCCGCTGAGCCGCATTCAGCGGTCCTGGAGCGGAGGGTCATGCCCGGTGCGAGCTGGTTCCCCGGTGCGAAGCTTAACTACGCAGAGCATGTACTCTCGGGGAGGGATCCGGGCAAGACCGCCATCCTCACCAAGACCGAGGGCGATGAGCTCGGGGCGCTCAGCTGGGACGAAGTGGGAAAGAAGACAGCCGCCTTCGCAGAGTCCCTTCGCGGACTCGGGGTGAGGAAGGGCGACAGGGTCGCCGCCTATCTGCCGAACGTCCCGGAGACGGTCATGTCGATGCTCGCCTGCGCCAGCATTGGTGCCGTATGGTCGAGCTGCGCTCCCGACTTCGGGAGCGTCAGTGCGGTCGACCGATTCAAGCAGATAGCCCCGAAGATACTCATCGCCACAGAGGGCTACGCCTACAAGGGCAAGCGCGTCAGCAAGACGGATGCGGTCGCACAGATCAGGGAGGCCATCCCCAGCATCGAGCGCGTCATAACCGTGGGCGGTGAGGGCTCGACGCGCGGAGCTCTCCACTGGGGCGACCTTTCAAGCGGCCGGGCGGGGGCCCTGGGTTTCGAGCCGCTTGGCTTTGGGGATCCGCTGTACGTCGTCTATTCATCCGGCACCACGGGCCTTCCGAAACCCATCGTCCATGGGCACGGCGGAATGCTCCTGGAGCACCTGAAGACCCTGTCGTTCCACAACGACCTGGGCCCCGAGGACAGGATGTTCTGGTACACCACCACGGGATGGATGATGTGGAACTACCTCGTCAGTGCGCTGCTGCTCGACTCCACCATAGTGCTGTACGAGGGAGACCCGTTCTACCCGGGTCCCGAAGCCCTCTGGTCGCTCGCTGAGGAGTCCGGGATGACCTTCATGGGCGCGAGCGCGGCGTACGTCGGCGCCATGATGAAGAGCGGCTATGAGCCGGGCGAGAACCACAACCTGGGCAAGCTCAGGGGGTTCGGCTCCACGGGTTCTGCGCTAACGCCTGACGCCTTCGAGTGGGTGTATTCTCGCGTGAAGAGCGACGTGTGGCTGGCGTCGATAAGCGGAGGAACGGACCTCTGCACGGCGTTCGTCGGAGGGTGTCCGGTCCTTCCCGTCAGGGCTGGAGAGATCCAGTGTAGGAACCTCGGCGCCGACGTGGCGGCGTTCGACGAGGGAGGACGCTCCGTGATAGACGAGATGGGAGAGCTCGTCATAAGGCAGCCCATGCCGTCGATGCCAGTCTTCTTCTGGGGCGACGAGACGGGCGCGAGGTACAGGGAGAGCTACTTCGGCGTGTACCCTGGCGTCTGGAGACACGGCGACTGGATCAGGATAAACGTGGACGGATCCTGCGTCATCTACGGCAGGTCGGACGCCACGATCAAGAGGATGGGGGTCCGGATGGGGACGAGCGAGATGTACCGGGTTGTGGAGTCCATCCCGCAGGTGTCAGACAGCCTCGTCGTCGACATGGAGTTCCTCGGGGGGCGGTCCTACATGCCGCTGTTCCTGGTCCTGAGAGGCGGGGCCGAGCTCGACGACGGCTTGAGGGACGAGGTCAGACGGAAGATAAGGGCGGAGCTCTCCCCCAAGCTCGTCCCCGACGACATATTCTCAGTCCCCGACATACCAAGGACCATCAACGGGAAGAAGCTCGAGGTCCCTGTGAGGAGGATATTCCTCGGCGTCGAGCCGTCAAAGGTCTACAACCCGGGCTCGCTCAAGAACCCCGACTCGATGGACTACTTCATCGAGTTCTCGAGGAAGATTAAAAAATGATGCCGGCTCGTCTCACCGCCGAGGGTGCAGCGACTTGAGCTCCAAGGTCTCCAGATTTCCGGGGACCGAAGTGACGCACGATGACATCGAAGCGAACAGGTACCTGATGACGCACTACCAGGCCGAGCTGAAGTACGCCTGGACCTCGGGTGTCGCGACGGGCCGCTACCTGAGGGGTCTCAAGGAGGGAGAGATCTGGGGGAGGAGGTGCGACGGATGCGGGCGGGTTATGGTACCGCCTCGGATGTACTGCGAACAGTGCTTCAGGCCGACCGACGGCTGGGTGAAGCTCCGTGACACCGGGAGGGTCGTGACCTACTCCATCGCCTACGTCAACTTCGACGCCAGTCGCAGGCAAGACCCGATCATCGTGGCCGTGGTTGAGGTCGACGGTGCCTCACCCATGATGGGGATACTCCATCTGCTCGGTGAGGTCGACCCTGAGGACGTGAAGATCGGGATGAGGGTGCAGGCGGTATGGAAGAAGGCGGGGGACCGCTCTGGCGCCATCACGGACATCGTACATTTCAGGCCGCTCGGAGGCAGATGAACGTGCCCATCACGGAGAGGCTCGCAGCCGGTTCGGAGGTCCGGGCCTGGGAGGACACGATACCGTTCCACTATGAGTACACCGCCGGGGTGGCAGGAGAGAAGTTCCTTCGCGGCCTCAGGGACGGAAAGATACTGGCGGGGCTCTGCCCGAACTGCGGGCTGACCTCGCTCCCGCTCAGGATGTACTGCGTCGACTGCTACACGGGGGTCACGAAATCGGTGAGAGTGAGACCCGCGGGCGTCGTCAGGGCCCTGACCAGGGGAGGCCGTACGTTCGCTTACGTCGAGTTCGATGGCGTGAAGGGCGGACTGGTGCACTCGCTCATCGGCAGCGCGAGGGTAGGGAGCAGGGTGGCGGTAAGGTTCCGGCCGAAGAGACAGAGGGTCGGCGCGTTATCGGACATTCTCGGCTTCGAGCGCTCCGGTTGATGGCGCGCCCTCGACCCTCAGGGCTCGTCCCAAGGCGGCTCTTCTCACCGCTACGTAGAGGAGCGGCGCGACGGTCGCAAAGAAGACAAAGTCGCTCACCTCATGAGCCAGCATGAACGGTGCCGCGGGCAGCATCTCTGCGAGGCTGACGCTGACCGATTGCCCCGTCAGGACATAGGGGGTGAATATCGTGTTGACGTCATAGGCGAAGGCTCCCACGAGGCCGAACGAACCCCAGAGCAGACTCCTGGCCGGGATGCTCTCTCCCGTGGTGA
>CAZAMW010000181.1:3373-3653 GCA_964486265.1 uncultured Nitrosopumilales archaeon
CATACCCGAACGCGACGTAGACCATCTCGGAGAGGATGAGCAGGAGCAGGAAGGGTCCCGTGTCAGCGCCGAGAGGGTTGACTGTCCCGTAGATGAGCCACGTGAGAGCACCGACGGAGGCGCCCACACCGACCCCGAACGTGAGGGCCGCGACGAAGACGATGCAGTCCATGAGCTTGACGTCCGCCAGGGGGAACATGGCGTAGTCGGTGGCCACAGCCAGAGCGGTGAACATCGAGACGGCCGCCACTCTGCGAGTTCCGGTCAGGCTGATGCCGTC
>CAZAMW010000182.1:0-3639 GCA_964486265.1 uncultured Nitrosopumilales archaeon
CTCCGTACAGGAGTGGAGAGCGGGTGGTCACAACGATAACCGTGGGTGAGATGGTCGCGCTTCCCAGGTTGTCCGTGATGACCGTCAGACCGTGGTTGCTCGGAAAGTCGGGGAAGAGTTTCAGGATGTTCGCACCACTCGGCGTCTCTATCGTCACGTAGAAGGCGCCCAGCGCCAGAGCGGCGACGACGGCCACGATGGCCATCTTCCTCTTGAGGGTCTGCTCGGAGAGCCTCAGGACGCGGCTCTTCTTGCGAGCTCTGACCTCCTTGTGCGGCCGAAGGCCCGGCCAGAACAGCCTGTCCTTGAGGGCCAGCTCGAGCGAGGGAAGGAGCGTGAGGGCCGCGGCTATCAGTATCGAGACTGCTATGGCGATGGCGGTCCCTACGCCGCTGAAGAGCGGCACGTTGGCGACCGCCATGACGACGTACGCGACCACGACCGTGATGCCCGCAGTGAGGACGGCCTGCCCCGCCCAGCGTACGGAAATGGCAACGCTTTCACCGGTGGAGCTGCCCTTGGCACGTTCTTCTCTGGTCCTGCGGAGCTGCAGCACCGAGTAGTCCACCGCTAGCCCCAGCACCAGGAGGATGGTGAGCGTCGGGGTGAGGAACGTCAACGTCCCGTGACCGACGTCGACGACCCCGAAGTAGATCAACGGGAGCGCTATGGCTATCGCGATCCCCCCTACTAGCACGGGGACTATCGCTGCCAGCGGCGCGAGGAGCAGTACGCCAACGATGGCCAGAGAGGCGAGGACTCCGGGGACGACCGTGACTCCGATGACCGGGCCGAAGACCTTCGAAATGTCGGAGGTGAGCACCGGTCCTCCCGTCACGTAGTAGGTCCCGAGCGACGGGATCGTCGAGCTCGAGACGTCGCTCCTGAAAGCGGCGATCATCTTGTCGGACGGGGAGCCGAGGAAGTTGTAGACCGCTATCATCGTGCCGTTGTCCTGGCTGATGAAGTTGCGAGTCAGCGACTTGGAGAGCACCAGCGGGTACTGGAGGTAGTTCGTGCCTGTGATGACGTCCTCCAAGACGGACCGTATCTGCGAGGAATCGTAACCACCGCTGAATGATCCGAGCACTTGCGCCAGAGAGGATGCCCTGGCCGTGAACAGCGGAGAGGCTGCGAACGACGCAGCCGTGGCGTTGGCGACCAGCGAGGATGCAAGGTCCCAGGTGGAGTTGGAGTTCGGGGAGGAGCCGAGCGCGTACGCCTGCTGGACGAGCCGGGAGGCGGAGAGACCGGCCGAGGCGGGGAACGACCCGGAGACGCTCTTCGTGAAGAGCTGCAGGGTGAAGGCCTGGACGCTCGAGTTCGAGGGTGATGGACCCAGCGAGATGAGGCCCGCCACGAGCCCGTTCAGGCTGATACCGAGGGAGGCGGTGAGGTCGGAGGGCACCTGGGATGAGAGCGCCGCGACCGTGGCGTTCCCGATGGCGTCTGTCCGGAAAAAGTCCGTCGCGTTAAGCGCCGAGGCGACGAGACCGAGAGTCTGGGACTCCTGCGCGGGGACCTGGGGCTGGGCCGCGAAGTCGGCCGCGGCCTGCTTGACGGCGGCCTGCTCGCGCACGACGGGTGAGGGGCTGGTTACGTCGGGCTGGCTCGCAAAGGACGAGTTCCAGTAGCCGAGGAACGTCTGGAAGTAGGCGACGGCCTGAGGGTCGGGTCCGCTCGCGAGCTGAGCCGCGAACGTCCGGCCCACGGCCGAGTCCGCGCAGTATGCCGAACCGCCGCACGACGGAAGTGCGGACGACCAGGCCTGGACGAACCCCGAAGGAACGCCGTAGACGAGCTGGGCGCTCTGGTTGATCCCGGCGACCTCTTCCACCAGGAGCAGGTTGGTGCCGTAGAGCTGGTGAGCCCCTGAGTCAACTGACGCCACGCTGGTGTTGAGCTGCGCCACCTGCGGGAGGAGCGGCGGTACGACCTCGGTGAGGAACGAGTACTCGGTGGAGTAGAGGCTCGCCATGCCGGTGAAGTTGGCGGCGAGGGTCGGGTCGGCGGCGAGTGTCCTGTTGAGGTTGACCAGGGCAGACTGGACGCCGTCGGAGTACATCTGGCTGTTCTGGAGGACGACGATGATCCCGTTCCCGCTAGAGTTGCCCGCCGATGGGAACTGTACGTTCAGGATGTTCTGGGCCAACTGCGACTCTGCGTTCGAGGGGCCTCCGAAGCTCGAGCCTGCCACGTTGTAGTTGACGGCGCCGAAGAATGTAGGAACCTGTGAGCCGAACGCGACCAGCGCGATCACCCATGCGACCAGGACCAGCTTGTATCGCTTCCGCAGAAACGAGCTGAGGGTGTCGAATCGCGAGCTCGGCAAAGGGACTGGGCGGACCCCTGAGCGGATTTAAATCTTGACGGCGGGGAAGGGAATCCGAAGCTAGGAGGACCTTCGGGCGACGGCCGCGGCTTCTTCTATCCTAGCTGCGGTCAGGCCATACTTGCGGAAGAGCTCCGCCGCCTCGCCGCTCTCGCCGAACCTGTCGACGACCCCGACGCGCTCGACCTTCACAGGATGGTGCCTTGTGACGGCCTCCGCTATGGCGGAACCCATCCCTCCGATGATGTTGTGCTCCTCCGCGGTCACTACGGAGCCGCACTGCCTTGCGAGCTTGGCCACGAGCTCCTCGTCGAGCGGTTTTATCGTGTGGGCATCGACGACAGCAGCGCTCACGCCCTTGGCCTTCATGGACTCCGCGGCTAGGAGCGCCTCGGGGACCATGAGCCCGCAGGCGAATATCGCCACGTCCGAGCCGTCTCTAAGCAGGTTCAGCTTGCCCAGCTTGTACTCGAACCCGTCCTCGTAGATGATGGGCGAGGTCGAACCCTTCACCACTCCCCTGGTGAGCCGGACGAAGAACGGGCCATGGATGTCTGCTATCGACTTCACGATCGACTTGACCGAGACCGAGTCGGAGGGGACGACCACCCTCATCTTCGGGATTACCCGCATTATGGCTATGTCCTCGAGCTGCTGGTGGGACGCGCCGTCGGGGCCGACCGAGATGCCGCCGTGCGAACAGACGAGCTTGACGTTGAGGTCTGCGTACGCGATGATGTTGCGTATCTGGTCCACGCACTTCCCGGGGACGAAGATCGCGTAGGTTCCCGCGTAGGCTATCTTGCCTGCTAGCGCCAGCCCCGCAGCGACCCCGACCAGGTTCTGCTCGGCTATGCCCATGTTGAAGAACCGCTCGGGATACTTGGCCCCGAACATCCCAGACTTTATCGACTCGGTGGTGTCCGCTCCGAGCACGACCACGTCGGAGTGCGACGCACCCAGCTCGACGAGCGCCTCTCCGTAGGCGCTCCTCATCGACCCGAGCTTCTCGAGCATCAGGCACCACTCCTTGCAGCCAGGGCGTTCTGCCTTATCTTCGATATCGCAAGCACCGGGTCTGGCTGGTTGTAAACCCCTGCGCCGGCCACGAAGGAGTTGCCGCCTGCCTTGGCGACTTCGCTCACGTTGCTCGAGTCGATGCCTCCGTCCACCTCGATGTCGACGTCGAGCCCCTTCCCGCTTATCAGCCGGTCTAGCCTCTCTATCTTCGGGAGTTGGCTCACGTCCATCTTCTGGCCGCTGAAGCCGGGATTGACCGTGAGGACGATGATGGTCTTCATCCTGTC